>NZ_CAJGBM010000002.1:0-132690 GCF_904426495.1 Pseudomonas sp. OF001
TGGCCGACCTTGCGCGATGGCCAGCTGCTGCGCCTGGACTTCGGCATCGCCGCGCTGCACGCCATCCTGATGGCCAGCTTCGTCGCCCTGCCGCTGGCGCTGGTCGAGCAGGACGGGCTGCCGAAGGAGGAGCACTGGTGGGTCTACCTGGTCGGCCTGCTGGTCGGCTTCTTCGCCATGATTCCGTTCATCATCTACGGCGAGCAGCGTCGGCAGTTGCGCCGCGTGCGCGTCGGCGCCGCGGCGGGGATCGGCGCCACGGCGGGCGCTGCGGCGACGCGCGGACGCCGTGGCGCGCGCGGCTTGGTAACGGCCTGCGCTTCGGCTTCGCCGGCCTCGCGGCGGGCCAGCAGGCTGGCCACGCTCTCCTTGACCTTGCCGATGCCCTGGGCCAGGTGCAGGCTCTGCTCGGCATCGGCCTTCAGGCGCACGATGTAGTCGCGGGTTTCACCCTGGCGCTGGCGGAGGGTGTCGAGCAGCTCCTCCAGCTCGGCGATGCTCTCGCGCGCCTTGGCCTGGGCCTTGGCCTTGCCGGCGGCGGCGGCCTCCTCGAGGCGGGCGGAAGCCTTGTGCAGCTTGTCCTGGGCCTTGCTGCGCTGCTTCTCCAGCTTGGCCAGCAGCTTCTCGGCATCCACCAGCGCCTGGCTGCAGGCCTGCTCCAGATGTTCGAGCAGACTGTGGGACAGCTGCTGCAGCAGATGCAGCGGCGTGGTGACTGGCTTGTTCCTGGTCGCCATGAAATGCCTCCCGGCTATGAGTGTCCCCCCATACTAGTCCGGCGGCGACGGGGCTTCCAGAGGCTCCAGTCCTGCCGCGGCTCAGGCCTGGCCGGCCTGGCTGGTGGCCGCACCGCTGTGCACGTTGTGCAGCACCTCGATCAGGCAGTCTTCCAGCTCGAAGCGCTGCTCCAGCAACTGGCCGAGCTTCTCCAGCTCGTGAGCGACGCAGGCGCTGTCGCGGCAGTCGCCGTTGTCGCAGCGGTCGTTGAAGTCGAGCATGACCGCGGTGCTGGCCTCGAGCTGCGGAAACACCTTGGCCGCCAAGACCAGCGCCGGGCCGTCGCCGAAGGCGCGCGCCTCGCCGAGCAACTGCTCGTAGATCTCGAAATGGCCGGCGGACAGGTAGTCCATCAGCTGCGCGCAGAACTCCTCCAGCAGGGGTCCGCTGGTCTGCGGACGGGCATTGAGGGCCTGGAAGGCGCTGACCAGCTGATGCCGCTCCTGCAGCCAGCGGTCCAACAGCAGGTGGACACCACCCCAGCGTTCCTGGGCGTTGCGACAGTTCTCGAGCATGGTTTTCCTCGCTTCCCGCGTCGGTGGAGTTGTTGTGCGCATGGGAAAACGATGCCGCCCGGCATCGCTGCCGGCCCCGCGAGGACTGCCCGGCGACAGCCTCCAGCAGCGACCGGTGGCGGCCAGACTATGCCGGCCCCGCCGCTGGCAGCAAGCCATCACCGGGAAAACTTTGATACAGCCGTTTGAGGCGATTCTCAGTCGCGACGCAGCAGCTGCAGCACGGCCAGCGCGGCGAAGCCGGCGAAGGCCAGCAGGCTCCACTCGGGGATGCTCAGGCCGAGCAGGGTCCAGGTCACCTCGGCGCAGTCGGCGGTGCCGTGCAGCATCAGGCGCACGATGTCCTGGAACGGCAGCGCCTCCATCATGTACTCGAGGCTCGGCAGGCAGGCCGGCAGCTGGTCCGCTGGCAGCCCCTGCAGCCAGACCTGGCGGCCGGCCGAGGCGAGGCCGGCGGCGGCGAACAGCAGAGTCAGGCCGGCATAGACGCGCCGACCGCGACGCTGCGGGCCGTGGATGGCGGCCGCCAGGCAGGCGAGACCGACGCCGATGAACTCGATGCGCTGGACGACGCACAGCGGGCAGGGCTCGAGCCCCTCGGCATGCTCCAGGTAGAGGCCGAAGGCCAGCAGCGCGGCGCAGGCGAGGAAGGCGAGAAGGTTGAGCAGGCGGGGGTTGGCCAGCGGCATGGCGGCTCCGGTGGGAGGAAACGGAAGGCCGCTACGGTAGAGGAAAGCCGGGCGGGCTTTCAAGGCCGCCCGGCAGACGCTGGACACCACCTGTCAAGTGCGAGGCGACGACCGTCACGGCCGCCATGCGCTCAGCGCGCCGGCTGCGGCAGCGCCGGCAGTTCGCCGCCGAACAGGCCGAACCCCTCCTGCAGCAGGCGGTTGCTGCGCTCGACCTCGCCGAGGCGCGCCAGCAGGCGCGCCAGCTCGGCATAGGTCTCGACGCGCCGCTCGAGCTGCAGGCTGTGCTCGAGGTAATCGCGCGCCTTGCCCCACAGCTGGTTGCGCAGGGCCAGGCGGCCGAGGCTGAGCAGCAGGCCGGCGTCGGCCGGGCGGCCCTTCAGCCAGGACTCGGCGCTGGCCAGCTGGCGCGCCGGATCGCGCCCCTGGACCAGCCCGTAGAGGTAGGCCAGGCGCGCGTCGTAGTCGCGCTTGAGCGCGGCGCGCAGCAGCTCCTCGGCCTCCGCGCCACCGCCCAGGCGCTGCAGCAGCTCGGCATGGCAGCCCACCAGCGCCGGCTTCTGCCGCTGCGCCTGGGGCAGCTGCTGCCACGCCTGGCGCAGCGCATCCAGCGGCGCCTCGCCAGCGGCTGCGGCCTGCTCCAGCAGGGCGCGACGGGCGCGCAGTTCGAGGGCCTCCAGCTCGTCGTCCGCCAGCAGCTTCTGCCGGCGCAGCTCGGGCAGCAGCTCGCACAGCGCCGCCCAGTTGCCCAGCCGCGGCTGCAGCTGCGCCAGCAGGCGCAGGACGTGGGGATGCCGCGGGTGCTTGTCGCGGACCGCCTGCAGCACGCTCGCCGCCTCGGCATCCGCCCCGCGCGCCATCAGCAGCTGGGCCTGCACCAGGTCGACGGCCAGCGCCGCCTTCGGCTCGCGCTGGCGGGCCTCCTCGAGCAACTGGTCGGCGCTGGCGTGCTCGCCCAGCTCGCTGGCCGCGCGGGCGGCGGCCAGGTAGGGCACCAGCGGCTGCGAACTGTGCACGGCGACCCGGCGCAGCAAGCGCAGGGCATGCGACCAGCGCCCGGCGGCCAGCTCCAGCAGGCCGCGCTGGGCCGCCTGCTGCATGCGCCGCGTGCGGTTGCGCCCGGACCAGGGGTTGACCAGCCGCCCCGAGGCGCCCAGCAGGCCGAGCAGCAGGCGCACGCCGGCCAGCAGCGCCCAGAGGACCGCTCCGAGGGCGAGGAACACCCACAGGGTGGACTCGTAGCGGAAGCCCTTCCAGGCGATCAGCACGTAGCCGGCCTCCTCGGCGATCAGCAGGCCGAGCAGCGCGGCGGCGAAGATCGCGAGCAGGAACAGCAGGAAGGTGCGGTTCATTGGCTGGCCTCCTGCGCCGGCGCGCTGCCGGGCGCCGCCGGCGGCGCGGACGAGGCCTCGGGGGTCCTGGGCGCCGCGCCGGCAGCTTCCAGCGCGGCGCGCTCGCGCTGGCCGAGGTAGGCCTGTAGGGCGTTGAGCGCCGGCGTCAGGTCGGGCAGCTCGAGAGCCACCGGCTGGTTGGCCAGCTCGCCGAGACGGGTGTAGAAGGCGTGGTTCTCCGCGCTGTCCAGGCCGAAGTAGCGCTGCACCAAGCCGCGCGCCTGCTCCAGCGCGCCGCGGTAGACCTGCGGTTGGGCGTTGAGCGCCGCCCACTGTGCCTGCTCCAGGGCCAGACGCAGGGCCAGGCGCAGCTGCTCGAGGGTCTGCCCGGCGAGCAGCGGCCTGACCTCGTCGCTGGCGGTGAACTCCAGGCGCACGAAGCCGCTGACGTGCTGCCACCACTGCGCCCAGCGGCTGGCGCCGTCGCCCTCGGCGACCTGTGCCGCGGCCGGCAGCGCGCCGTCCCGCGGCTGGAATTCGGGACGCCGGGTGTTGAGGCCGGCGGCCTGCTCGCCGAGGGCGCCGAGCTGCAGGAACAGGCCGGTGCGGTCGACCGCAGGCAGGGTCTGCAGGGACTCCAGCGCACTCACCAGCCGCTCGCGGGCGGCGAAGGCGGCCGGATCGTCGTGATCGCGAAGGATCTCGTTGGCAGCAGCGAGCAGGAAGCGCGCGCTGTTGACGTCCTGCAGCGCCGCCAGGCGCAGGCTGGCCAGGCGCAGCAGGTGCTCGGCCTCGGCCAGGCGCCACTCCTGGCGGCTGGCGCCGAGCACGCGGTCGACCCGCTCGCCGAGCTGCTGCTGGCCGGCCTGCAGTTCGGCGAGCAGGCGGCGGCGCGTCTCCAGTTCGGCCGGCGCGGGCAGCTGCTCGAGCTGCCGGCTGAGCACCTGCTCGCGCTCGGCCAGCTCCTGGCCCTGGCGGTGCGCCTCGGCCATCGCCTCCTGCTGGCGGGCGTCGGCCTCCTGCAGGCCGGCGACCTGGCGCAGGCTCCAGCCGGCCACCAGCAGGGCGCCGGCGCCCAGCAGCAGGGTCAGCACGGGCAGCGCCCGGCCATTGCGTGCGGCTGCCGGCCGCGGCGGCGCAGCGGGCGTCTCGGCGGCGACTTGTTCGGTTTGCGGGGCGGGATCGGTCACGTCGGCATCCTTCTGGTCGTTTCATCCGCCCGGCAGCTCAGGCTGCCCGGCTCAGCATTTCCCGGCGCGCGGCTCGTCGGCCAGGCACGCCAGCAGCGCCGCGGCGCTCGCCCCGCGGCAGTCTCGTACATCCAGGGCACCGGCCGCGCGCGCCAGCGTGGCGACCCGCGGGCTGGGCACGAACAGCGGCAGGCGCGCCAGCGCCGGCCAGTCGGCGCCGGCCAGCACCTGCAGGTTGGCCAGGCCCTCGCCGCTGCTGACCACCAGTCCATTGAGCGCATGTTCGCGCACCGCGCCGGCCAGCGCGCCGGCCGGATGGGCCGGCAGGCGGCGCCGATACAGGCAAAGATAGTCGACGGCTACCCCCTGCTCGCGCAAGCGTTCGCCGAGCCAGTCGCGGCCGCCCTCGCCGCGCAGGATCAGCAGCCGCGGGTCAGGCACGGCGAGCGCCTCGTGCAGCGCCGGCAGAGCCAGCAGCGCCTCGCTGTCGTCGCCCGCCTCCGGCCAGCAGGCGTCCAGGCCGTAGGCGTCAAGCAGCGCGCCGGTGGCGGCGCCGACGGCGAACCAGCGCTGGCGCATCGGCGGCTGCGGCCAGTAGCGGTCGAGCAGCGCCAGGCCCAGGCGGGCGGCCGGCTTGCTGACCGCCAGCACCGCGCAGTAGCGGTCGAGGTCGAGGAACACCGCGCGCTGCTCCGGGGTTTCCGGGAGCGCCTCGATCTCCAGCAGCGGCAGGCAGTGGCCGAACACGCCGTGCCCGGCCAGGGTCTGCGCCAGCGCGGCGCAGTCCTCGGCCGGACGGGTCAGCAGCAGGCGCCAGTCGCTCACGGCTGGCCGGCCTCGCCGTAGACCGCGGCGAGAATGCGGTCGGCGCCCTGGGCCAGCAGCGCCTCGGCCACCTGCACGCCGAGCGCCTCGGCGGCGGCGCGCGGGGCGCGGGCCTCGGCGCGCAGCAGCGCGCCGCCGTCGGGCTGGCCGACCAGGCCGCGCAGCCACAGCTGGTCGCCCTCGAGCAGCGCGTAGCAGGCGATCGGCACCTGGCAGCCGCCGTTGAGGTGCTTGTTCAGCGCGCGCTCGGCGTTGACCCGGTCGGCGGTGTCGACGTGGTGCAGCGGTGCCAGCAGGGCGTGCACCTCGGCATCGGCGCTGCGGCACTCGATGCCCACCGCGCCCTGGCCACCGGCCGGCAGACTGTCCTCGGCGCTGATGAAGGCGCGGATGCGCTGCTCGAAGCCGAGGCGGATCAGCCCGGCGGCGGCGAGGATGATGGCGTCGTACTCGCCGGCGTCGAGCTTGGCCAGGCGGGTGTTCACGTTGCCGCGCAGGAACTGGATCTTCAGGTCCGGACGGCGCGCCAGCAGCTGGGCCTGGCGGCGCAGGCTGGAGGTGCCGACCACGCTGCCGGCGGGCAGCGCATCGAGGCTGGCGAAGGTGTTGGAGACGAAGGCGTCTCGCGGGTCCTCGCGCTCGCAGATGCAGTACAGGCCGAGCCCCTCGGGGAAGTCCATCGGCACGTCCTTCATCGAGTGCACGGCGATGTCCGCCTCGTTGTCCAGCAGGGCGGTCTCCAGCTCCTTGACGAACAGGCCCTTGCCGCCGATCTTCGCCAGCGGCGCATCGAGCAGCTTGTCGCCGCGGCTGACCATCGGCACCAGGCTGACGAGCAGGCCGGGATGGGCCGACTCGAGACGGGCCTTGACGTATTCGGCCTGCCACAGGGCGAGGGCACTCTTGCGGGTGGCGATGCGGATTTCGCGGGGCATGGGCAATTCCGGATGCAGGTGAATTGCCGCGATCATAGCAGGCTCGGCGCGCCGGCTGGATCGGCCGGGCGCAAGGAAGGGGCGACGCCGGCCCGGCCGGCACCGCGCCGGGGATCAGAGCTCGTGCATCAGCTTGCGCACCCCGGCCACATGGCGGCGACTGACGGTCAGCGCCTCGTCGCCGAGGCCGCGCAGGTACAGCTGGAAGTGGCCGAGGGCGGTGCGCTGCAGGCGCTCGATGCGCTCGCGGGCGACCAGGGCGTTGCGGTGGATGCGCACGAAGCGCGGGCCGAACTCCTCCTCCAGCGCCTTGAGCGGCTCGTCGAGCAGCACCTCGCCGTGCTCGTGGCGCAGGGTCACGTACTTGTGGTCGGCGATGAAGTAGATCACCTGCTCCAGCGGGATCAGATCGATGCCCTTGCGGGTGCGCGCGCCGATGTGGCTGCGCGGTGCGCCCTGATCTTCCGCCGGGCGGCCGAGCGCGGCCAGTTGCACGCGGTTGGGCCGCTCGGCCTTCTTCAGCGCCTCCTCCAGCGCCTCCAGGCGCACCGGCTTGACCAGGTAGCCGACCGCGCTGACCTGGAACGCCTCGAGGGCGAACTCGTCGTGGGCGGTGCAGAAGATCACCGCCGGCGGCGCCTCGCGCTCGCACAGCCGGGCCGCCACCTGCAGGCCGTCGAGGCCGGGCATGCGGATGTCGAGCAGGACGATGTCCGGCTTCAGCGAGTCGATCAGAGCCAGCGCTTCCTCGCCGTTGCCGGCGGCAGGTTCGAGGACGCGATAGCCATCCAGTTGCCCGACCAGCCGGGCCAGGCGCTCACGCGCCAGGGGTTCATCGTCGACGATCAGGACATTCATGATGATCTGGCTTCCTGCGTGGGTCTTCCACAAGCATAGCGTAGACAGGTGAAGTGCCGTCCGTCACGGCGCTCGCAGGTAAGACTCGCCTCTGGCCCGAAAAGTGCCGCCAGCCGCGCCTGGATGTTGTTCAGCGCCAGGCGGGTGCCGCCGGATTCCGCCGCCTCCCCCGCCGCCAGCGGGTTGCTGACGCACAGGTGGAACTGGCCAGCGGCGTACTCGGCCAGCACCTCGACCCGGCCGCCGTCGATGCGCGGCTGGATGCCGTGGATGATGGCGTTCTCCAGCAGCGGCTGCAGGGTCAGCTGCGGGACCGGCAGGTCCGCCGGCACGCCGTCGATCCGCCAGTCCAGCTGCAGGCGCGGCCCCAGGCGGTACTGCTCGATCGACAGGTAGCGGCGCGCCAGGGCCAGCTCGTCGCGCCAGGCCACCAGGCTGCCCGGCTTGGCCAGGCTGGCGCGGAACAGGTCGGAGAGGTCGAGCACCGCCTGCTCGGCCTTGTCGGCATCGACGGCGATCAGGCTGGCGATGCTGTTCAGGCTGTTGAACAGGAAGTGCGGGCGGATGCGTGCCTGCAGCGCCTCCAGCCGCGCGCGCAGCTCGGCCTGCTGCTGGCGGCGCCACTGGCTCTGCAGCCAGAAGTAGCGCAGCACCAGCCCGGACATGATCAGCGCGATCAGGCCGTGGCGCAGGTAGAGGCTGACCTGCCCCTCCTGCGGCCGCGGCGCGGCCAGGCCGAAGTGGCCGGCCGCCCAAGTGCAGGCCAGGGTCAGCGCCACCACCAGCGCGCCGCAGAGGATGCCGGCCAGCGCCTGCGGCAGGCGCATCAGCCAGGGGCGCAGCCGGCACAGCGCCGCCGCCGCGAGCAGCACGTTCCACTGCACGAACAGCGAGGTCAGCGCCAGGCGCACCCAGTCGAACGCCGGCTGCAGCGGCTCGGCCAGCACCAGCACCAGCACCAGCAGCTCGGCGAGCAGCACCAGGCTGAGCAGCGCCTCCGGCGCGCACAGCTCGGGGAGGAAGAAATCGTCGGAGGAGGCCGGCGGGCGGGTGCCGGTGGACCAGGTTCTGCGCATGCCGGCAGTGTCGGCGCCGACCGCTCGTCCGGCAAGCCCGGCCCGCCGCCACGGTGACCGCCGTCACCGAATGCCGCTGCCGGGTTTTGCCGGGCGAGCTGCTATCATGCCCGCCACTCCCTTCACCGACGCATGCACAGCACGAGACACCGATGAGCAGCGAAAAAACCAACCAGTCCTGGGGCGGCCGCTTCAGCGAGCCGGTCGACGCCTTCGTCGCCCGCTTCACCGCCTCCGTCGACTTCGACAAGCGCCTGTACCGCCACGACATCATGGGCTCCATCGCCCACGCCACCATGCTCGAGCAGGCCGGTGTGCTGACCGCCGCCGAGCGCGACGCGATCATCGACGGCCTGACGCAGATCCAGGCCGAGATCGAAGCCGGCCAGTTCGACTGGCGCGTCGATCTGGAAGACGTGCACATGAACATCGAGGCGCGCCTGACCGACCGCATCGGCATCACCGGCAAGAAGCTGCACACCGGCCGTAGCCGCAACGACCAGGTGGCCACCGACATCCGCCTGTGGCTGCGCGACGAGATCGACGTCATCCTCGGCGAGATCAGCCGCCTGCAGGAGGGTCTGCTGGCGCAGGCCGAGCAGCACGCCGAGGTGATCATGCCCGGCTTCACCCACCTGCAGACCGCCCAGCCGGTGAGCTTCGGCCACCACCTCTTGGCCTGGTTCGAGATGCTGTCGCGCGACTACGAGCGCCTGGTCGACTGCCGCAAGCGGGTCAACCGCATGCCGCTCGGCTCCGCCGCGCTGGCCGGCACCACCTACCCGATCCAGCGCGAGATCACCTGCCGGCTGCTCGGTTTCGAGGCCATCGGCGGCAACTCGCTGGACGGCGTGTCGGACCGCGACTTCGCCATCGAATTCTGCGCCGCCGCATCCCTGGCGATGATGCACCTGTCGCGCTTCTCCGAAGAGCTGGTGCTGTGGACTTCCGCCCAGTTCAACTTCATCGAGCTGCCCGACCGTTTCTGCACCGGCTCGTCGATCATGCCGCAGAAGAAGAACCCCGACGTCCCCGAGCTGGTACGCGGCAAGAGCGGCCGGGTGTTCGGCGCGCTGACCGGCCTGCTGACCCTGATGAAGGGCCAGCCGCTGGCCTACAACAAGGACAACCAGGAGGACAAGGAGCCGCTGTTCGACGCCGCCGACACCCTGCACGACTCGCTGCGCGCCTTCGCCGACATGGTCCCGGCGATCAGGCCGCGCGTCGAGGTGATGCGCGAGGCGGCGCGCCGCGGCTTCTCCACCGCCACCGATCTGGCCGACTACCTGGTGCGCAAGGGCCTGCCGTTCCGCGACTGCCACGAGATCGTCGGCCACGCGGTGAAGTATGGTGTGCAGACTGGCAAGGACCTGGCCGAGATGAGCCTCGACGAACTGCGCCAGTTCAGCGACCAGATCGACGCCGACGTGTTCGCCGTGCTGACCCTGGAAGGCTCGGTCAACGCCCGCGACCACATCGGCGGCACCGCCCCGGCCCAGGTGCGCGCCGCCGTGGCCCGCGGCCGCGAGCTGCTGGCCGCGCGCTGACCCCCGCGGCAGGCGCTCCGACCAAGGAGCGCTTGCCGTGCCCGGCAGCGGCGGGTTATGAAGGAGGCCAAGGCCGCCCGGAATGCCCGCCATGCCCACCGACCGCCCGCGCTTTCGCGTCAGCGCCGACCGCCAGTCGGCCAGCCGCCGCCTGCGCTACATCGAGACCAGCCGCCCGGATGATGGCAGCTGCACCCTCTGCCGGCTGGACGAAGAGAATCCGCCGCCTCCCGACGAGTCCCCCGCCATGACCGAACACCACGCCGAGGACGATGCCGTCTTCGCCGAAGAAAAGCTGATCGAAGCCATCGAGAACCAGATCGCCGCCGGCGAGCCGGTCGCGGCCCAGGCCACCCTCAACAAGCTGACCCTGGTCGGCTACCCACGCGAGGATGCCGTGCGCCTGATGGCGCTGATCCTCGCCCACGAGATCGAGAACATGCTGGCCGACAACCGCCCGTTCGACGGCGCCGGCTACGAACGCATGCTGCGCGCCCTGCCCGAGCTGCCCGAGGCCCTGCAGGGCGACGCCGAGGAAGACGAATAACGACAAGCGGCAGCATCCAGCTGCCGCGACCGCACCGGAGGCACCATGCACCTGAATCCCGAGCTGATCGCCGAACTGGAACTGCTCACCCTGTTCAACCCGGACAACACCCAGGAGGGCCTCAAGATCCACCAGGACGCCGCGCCGCAGATGATCGCCGCCGGAGCGCGCCTGCACGCCAAGGGCCTGATCTCCCAGGCCGACGGCGGCTACCTGACCAGCCTCGGCCTCGACGCCACCGAGCAGCTGCGCACCGTGCTGACCATCCTGCAGCCGGCCTGATCGCCTCTGCCGTAGGCTGGAAAACGACCGCGGGCCCTTTCCACCAGCCAGCGACACGCGGCCAAGGCGGAAAACCGCTGCGCGGGTTTTCCACCCTACGCATCGCGTAGCCCAGAAAGCCAACAGCCCGCGCCGGTCTCCCGGTCGCGGGCTGTTTGCGTTCTTGCCGTCAGGCCGCCTTCAGCGCACCTCGCCGGCGGCCTCCGGCTGGTAGTCGACGCCGAGCAGGGTCAGCTTGAGGCGCTTGCCGCCGGGCACTTCCCAGTCGATGGTCTGGCCGACCGACAGGCCGAGCAGCGCACAGCCGACCGGCGCCAGCACCGACACCGTGCCCTCGGCGCCCGCCTCGTGCGGGTAGACCAGGGTCAGATGGTATTCCTTGCCGCTGGCTTCCTCGCGGCAGTGGGCGGTGGAGTTCATGGTCACCACGCCCGGCGGCACCGCGTCGAGACCGACCACCTCGGCGCGCTCGAGTTCGCGCTCCAGTGCCTCGGCGGTGGGGCCGTAGTCCTCCAGGCTGTCCAGCAGCTTCTCCAGACGCTGCAGGTCGAGACGGGTGATGGTGATGGGCGGCGACAGGCTCATGATGTCGGCAGGGCTCCTTGACGTGATCGGGAAAAAGCAAAACCCCACCCGAGCAGGCTGTGTGAAAACGTCGCAAACGTCGGCGAAGCAAAGCCGAAAGGGCGACCACGGGGGTCGACCGCTTCCAACGGCGCATCGCCCGACGCGGTGTCTTTACACAACCGGCGCAGGCGGGGTTTGCAGCGACCATACCACAGCAAGGCGAATAGGCAAGCCGGCCGGATCAATGCCCCCGGCCGCAGGAGCGGCGCGGGCGGTGTGCCCGCGCGGAGTACGGGCACGCTCCGGACGGCGCTCAGAGCGCGGAGAAGTCGACGTCCTCGCCGGCCTGCTCGCGGACCAGACGCGCCAGCATGGCCGGCAGCGGCTCGCCGCCGGCGTCGCACACCCAGCGCGCAGCACTCTCGTCGTAATCGAAGTGGAAGCCGCCGGAGCGCGCCGCCAGCCACAGCTGGCGCAGCGGCTCCTGGCGGCTGAAGATCAGCTGGCTGCCGTTGTCGAAGCGCACGGTCAGCACGCCGCCGCTGTTCTCCAGATCGACGTCCAGGTCGCTGGCGTCGAAGGCGTCTTCGACCGCCAGTTGCAGGGCGTCCACCAGGCTGTGGAAGCGGGCTTCGGTGAGGCTCATCGGCTGTTCTCCGCGGAAACTGGGTTGCATACACAAGGCCCCGCGCAGGCCGCGTCCGCCGCGCGTCCCGGCGCATAGGCAAGCCCTCGGGGGGTCGGTATACTCCGGCGCAATCGATGCTTTTACAAGGATTTCCGCCATGAAGCGCCTGCTGCTTCCGCTCCTTGCGCTGATCGTGCTCAGCGCCGGCCTCACCGGCTGCGGCCAGAAAGGTCCGCTGTACCTGCCGGGCGACAAGAACGCCGGTAGCAGCAAAGACCGCTTCGAACTCTAAGATTCCGTGCGTCCGCCTGTGGGCGGACGCCCCCAGGAGGCTGCATGCAATCCTTCGACTACCGCGACGGCCAGCTGTTCGCGGAAGGCGCGGCGCTGTCCGCGATCGCCGAGCGCTTCGGCACCCCCACCTACGTCTATTCGCGCGCCCACATCGAGGCGCAGTACCGCGCCTACGCCGATGCGCTGGCCGGCATGGAGCACCTGGTGTGCTTCGCGGTCAAGGCCAACTCCAACCTCGGCGTGCTCAACGTGCTCGCGCGCCTCGGCGCCGGCTTCGACATCGTCTCGCGCGGCGAACTGGAGCGCGTGCTGGCCGCCGGCGGCGAGCCGGGCAAGATCGTCTTCTCCGGGGTCGGCAAGAGCCGCGACGACATGCGCCGCGCCCTCGAGGTCGGCGTGCACTGCTTCAACGTCGAATCCGACGTCGAGCTGGAGCGCCTGCAGGAAGTCGCTGCCGAACTGGGCGTCAGGGCGCCGGTGTCGCTGCGCGTCAACCCCGACGTCGACGCGCAGACCCATCCGTACATCTCCACCGGCCTCAAGGAGAACAAGTTCGGCATCGCCATCGACGCCGCCGAGGCGGTCTACGTCCGCGCCGCCGAGCTGCCGAACCTCGAGGTGGTCGGCGTCGACTGCCACATCGGCTCGCAGCTGACCCAGCTCGAGCCGTTCCTCGACGCCCTCGAGCGCCTGCTGGCGCTGGTCGACCGCCTGGCCGAGCGCGGCATCACCATCCGGCACCTGGATCTGGGCGGCGGCCTCGGCGTGCGCTACCGCGACGAGGAGCCGCCGCTGGCCGGCGACTACATCAAGGCGGTGCGCGAACGCCTGGCGGGCCGCGAGCTGGCCCTGGTGTTCGAGCCGGGCCGCTCGATCGTCGCCAACGCCGGCGTGCTGCTGACCCGCGTCGAGTACCTCAAGCACACCGAGCACAAGGACTTCGCGGTGATCGACGCGGCGATGAACGACCTGATCCGCCCGGCGCTGTACCAGGCGTGGATGGACATCGTGGCGGTGCAGCCGCGCAGCGGCGAGGCGCGCCGCTACGACCTGGTCGGGCCGATCTGCGAGACCGGCGACTTCCTCGGCAAGGACCGCGAGCTGGTGCTGGCCGAGGGCGACCTGCTGGCGGTGCGCTCGGCCGGCGCCTACGGCTTCGTGATGAGTTCCAACTACAACACCCGCGGCCGCGCCGCCGAGGTGCTGGTGGACGGCGAGCAGGTGCATCTGGTGCGCCGCCGCGAGACCCTCGAGGAACTCTACGCCGGCGAAAGCCTGCTGCCCAACTGATCCGGAGGCCGGCATGCTGCTGCGTTTCACCAAGATGCACGGGCTGGGCAACGACTTCATGGTCCTCGACCTGGTCACCCAGCACGCCCACATCCAGCCCAAGCACGTGCGCCAGTGGGGCGACCGCCACACCGGCGTCGGCTTCGACCAGCTGTTGATCGTCGAGCCGCCGAGCCGCCCGGACGTCGACTTCCGCTACCGCATCTTCAACGCCGACGGCTCCGAGGTGGAGCAGTGCGGCAACGGCGCGCGCTGCTTCGCCCGCTTCGTGCTGGACAAGCGCCTGACCGCCAAGAAGCGCATCCGCGTCGAGACCAAGAACAGCGTGATCGAGCTGAACGTGCGCAGCGACGGGCAGATCACCGTGGACATGGGCGCGCCGCGCCTGGCGCCCGCGGAGATCCCCTTCGTCGCCCCGGAAGCGGCGATCGCCTACGAGGTCGAGGTGGACGGGCGCACGCTGGAACTGGCCGCGGTGTCGATGGGCAACCCCCACGGCGTGCTGCGCGTCGACAACGTCGACACGGCGCCGGTACACCAGCTCGGCCCGCAGCTGGAAACCCACCCGCGCTTCCCGCAGAAGGCCAACATCGGCTTCCTGCAGGTGGTCGACGCCCACCATGCGCGCCTGCGCGTGTGGGAACGCGGCTGCGGCGAGACCCAGGCCTGCGGCACCGGCGCCTGCGCCGCCGCGGTGGCCGGCATCCGCCAGGGCTGGCTGCAGTCGCCGGTGCAGATCAGCCTGCCCGGCGGCAGCCTGTCCATCGAGTGGGCCGGCCCGGGTGCGCCGGTGCTGATGACCGGCCCGGCGCTGCGCGTGTTCGAAGGCCAGGTGCGCCTGTGAGCGAGCTGCCGGAGCTGGACGCCGAACAGGTCGCCGCCTGGCTGGCGGCGCACCCGCAGTTCTTCGTCGGCCGCGACGCGCTGCTCGAGCAGCTGCTGATCCCCCACGAGGCGGGCCATGCGGTGTCGCTGGTCGAGCGCCAGCTGCGCCTGCTGCGCGAGCGCAACCACGAGCTGCGCGCGCGCCTCACCCAGCTGATGGACATCGCTCGCGACAACGACCGCCTGTTCGAGCGCACCCGCCGGCTGATCGTCGCCCTGCTCGACGCCGAGGGCCTCGAGGAGCTGGTCGCCGCGGTGGAGGACGGCCTGCGCCACGACTTCCAGGTGCCCTTCGTCAGCCTGCTGCTGTTCAGCGACAACCCGCCGGCGGTAGGTCGCTGGGTCGGCGAGCGCGAGGCCCAGCAGCGCATCGGCGCCCTGCTCGGCGGCAACAAGACGGTGTGCGGCGTACTGCGCGCCGAGGAGCTGGCCTTCCTGTTCCCTGCCGAGCAGGTCGGCAGCATCGGCTCGGCGGCAGTCGCGGTGCTCAGCCACCAGGGCCTGCACGGCGTACTGGCCCTCGGCAGTCCCGATCCGCAGCACTACAAGAGCTCGCTGGGCACGGTGTTCCTCGGCCACGTGGCCGAGATAGTCGCGCGCCTGCTGCCGCGCCTGGTGCCGCCGCTGCGCGCGGTGCGCTGAACGCCGCCCGGCAATCCCCCACGGGGCATCCGCAGCCCCAAGGAGCCCGCCATGCGTGCCGCCCCGGACGACTTCCACGCCTGTCGCGACCGGGCCGTTCGCGAGCTGTTCTACGCCGGCCTGCGCCTGAGCGAGCTGAGCCGCCTCGACCTGGCCCAGCTCGACCTCGCCGCCGGCCTGCTGCAGCTGCCGGCCGGACACGGGCAGCGCCGCGAGCTGGCGCTCGGCCGCCAGGTGCGCGCCGCGCTGCAGGAGTGGCTGACGCTGCGCCAGGCGGTGGCCGTCGAGCCGGCGCTGTTCGTCGGCCGCCAGGGCCGGCGCCTGACCCCGCGGGCGCTCCAGCAGCGCGTGCGCGCGGCCGGCCTGCGCGAACTGGCCGCCAGCCCGCTGCCCGCCGTCAGCCGCGAAGCCGCAGCGCCGGCGGAGCCGCCCGACGACGCCGGCAGCGAGCGCGCGCAGGCCTACGCCCGCCTCGACTTCCGCTACCTGGCGCGGGCCTACGAGCGGGCCCACCCGCGCGCCCATCGGCGCACGCCGCACGACGACGAGAGCGGCGCCGACTGAGCCCCGGCGGTATGATGCGGAAATCGACTGGAACACCCCGCCGCCGCGGAGACCGCCCTTGAGCCTGCGCCTGATCATCTTCGACCTCGACGACACCCTGTGGGACGCCCCGCCGGTGCTGGAGTCCGCCGAAACCGCGCTGCATCGCTGGCTCGCCGAGCACGCCCCGCGCCTGGGCGACGAGGCCGGCGCGCAGATCCGCGCCAACCGCCAGTGGCTGCTGGCGCAGGAGCCGACCCTGCAGATCCGCATCAGCGAGCTGCGCCAGCGGGCGCTGCAGCGCAGCCTGCGCCAGGCCGGCTACGCCGAGGCCGAAGCCGATGCACTGGCGCAGGGCGCCTTCGCGCACTTCCTCGCCGCCCGCCAGCAGGTCGCCCTGTTCCCCGAGGTGCGTCCGACCCTCGAGCAGCTGGCCGGGCGCTTCGCCCTCGGCGTGCTGACCAACGGCAACGCCGACGTGCAGCGCATCGGCATCGCCGACTACTTCCGCTTCGCCTTCAGCGCCGAGCAACTGGGCGTGAGCAAGCCCGACCCGCGCGCCTTCCACGCCGCGCTCGCCGAAGCCGGCGTGCCGGCCGAGGCGGCGGTACACGTCGGCGACCATCCGCGCGACGACATCGCCGGCGCCCAGGGCGCCGGCCTGCGCGCCATCTGGATCAACCCGCAGGGCAAGGCCTGGGAAGGCGAACGCGCACCGGACGCACAGGTCGCCAGCCTCGCCGAGCTGCCGGCGCTGCTGGCCCGCTGGCAGGCGGGCTGATGGCGGGCGCTGCCCGCGCCCCGCTCGCTGCCCCGCTGCTGCCGGCTCTGGCGCTGCTGACCGGACTGCTCGCCGGCGGCATCCAGCCGGCCGGCCTGCTGGTCGGTACGCTGTTCGTCCTCTGGGTGCTGCAGCCGCCGCGCGCCCTGCCCGCCGGCCTGTGGCTGGGCGCCAGCCTCTTGGCCGGCACCGCGCTGGCCGCCCATGCACTGCCCGGCTTCGCCCCTCTGCAACTGAGCGCGCCGCGCGCGCTCAGCGCCGACGCCGCGCCCTACGCCGTGCGTCTGCACTGGGACAAGCTGCTGCTCGGCGCCACCCTGCTGGCCTGGTGGTGGCGCCAGCCGCACCCGCGTCCGGCGCGGCCGCATGCGGCCTGGCTGTGCGCCCTGGCCACCCTGCTGGCGGTACCGGCGCTGGCCCTGGCCCTCGGCGTGGTGGCCTGGCAGCCGAAGTGGCCGCCGGAGCTGGCGGTCTGGCTGGCGGTGAATCTCGGGGTGACGGCGCTGGCCGAGGAGCTGCTGTTCCGCGCCCTGCTGCAGGGCGCGCTGGTCGCGCGCCTCGGCGCCGCGCGCGGCATCGCCCTGACCGCCCTGCTGTTCGGCCTGGCCCACGCGCCGTTCAGCATCGGCTTCGCCGTGGTCGCCACCGTGGCCGGCCTCGGCTACGGCTGGCTGCTGCAACTGTCCGGCCGGCTGTGGCCGGCGGTGCTGCTGCACGGCGCGGTCAACCTCGCGCACTTCCTGCTGCTCAGCTACCCGCTGCGCAGCCTCTGAAAACGGAAAAGGGCGATCCCGGACACTCCGGGATCGCCCTTGCGCCAGCCAGCGATCGCGTGGATCAGATGGGGCGGCTGCCGTACTTGCTGTCCGGCTTCTTCGGCGGGTCGGCAACCACGTTGGATTCGATTTCCTGCACCTTGCCACCGCGGGCGAGGAACTCCTCCATCGCCCTGGCCAGCGCGTCGCGTTCCTTCTGCTTGGCCTCGATGGAGGGCAGCTCCTCGGGCTCGGCCTCCTTCTTGGTCTTCTTGGCGACCGGGGCTGCCACCTCGTCGTCGCCGTCGCCATCGTCGTCCGGGGCGGCGCCCAGCTCTTCCTCCGCCTCCTCGGCGCCCTCCAGCTCGTCCTGTTCGAGATCTTCTTCGCTCATGATCAACCCCATGCTGCTGTTCAAAGCAGAGTGTATATAGCCCAGCCACGTCGCCCGTGCGCGCCGCCGGTGCAGATTTGCCGGCCCCACCCCCGCCGTCGCCCCGCTGCGGCGGGGCCGGGAGGGCGGGCCGGCCCGTTTGCGCGCATTCTAGCGTGCCGCGAGAAAAAGCAAAGGGCACCCGCAGGTGCCCCTCGTCGCGTCTGCGGCAGCCCCGCGGATCAGCTCTTGCGAGTGAACTCCGGGTAGGCCTCCATGCCGCATTCGGCGATGTCCACGCCGGTGTACTCGTCCTCGGCGTCGACGCGCAGGCCGATCAGCGCCTTGAGGATGCCCCACATCACCAGGCTGGCGGCGAACACCCAGCCGAAGATGCAGACGATGCCGAGCAGCTGGGCGGCGAAGCTGCCCGCGTCGTTGGTCAGCGGCACCGCCAGCAGGCCCCACAGGCCGCCGAGGCCGTGCACGGAGATGGCGCCCACCGGGTCGTCGATCTTCAGCTTGTCGAGGGTCAGCACGCCGACCACTACCAGCACGCCGCCCACGCCGCCGATCAGCACGGCGGCCAGCGCCGACGGGGTCACCGGCTCGGCGGTGATCGCCACCAGGCCGGCCAGGGCGCCGTTGAGGGCCATGGTCAGGTCGAACTTGCCGAACAGCAGGCGCGCGACGATCAGCGCGGCGAGCATGCCGCCGGCCGCGGCCATGTTGGTGTTGACGAAGGCCGAGGCGACCGCGTTGGCGTTCTCGATGCTGCTGATGGCGAGCTGCGAGCCGCCGTTGAAGCCGAACCAGCCGAACCACAGGATCAGCGCGCCCAGGGTCGCCAGCGGCAGGTTGGCGCCGGGGATGGCGTTGACCTGGCCGTTGGCGCCGTACTTGCCGCGCCGCGCGCCGAGCAGCAGGACGCCGGCCAGGGCCGCGGTGGCGCCGCACAGGTGCACCACGCCGGAACCGGCGAAGTCGAGGAAGCCGGCCTGGTTGAGGAAGCCGGTTCCCCACTTCCAGTAGCCCTGGACCGGGTAGATGAAGCCGGTCATCACCACCGCGAAGGCGAGGAAGGCCAACAGCTTCATGCGCTCGGCCACCGCACCGGAGACGATCGACATGGCGGTGGCGACGAACACCACCTGGAAGAAGAAGTCGGCGCGCTTGGCGTAGGCGGGGGCGTCGTCGCCGCCGGCGGCGACCAGGTCGACGGCGTGCTCGTCGCCGATCAGGAAGCCCAGGCTCGGCAGGAAGCCGCCTTCGGGGCTGGAGTACATGATGTGGTAGCCGACCAGCAGGTACATCACGCAGGCCACGGCGTACAGGGTGACGTTCTTGGTGAGGATCTCGGTGGTGTTCTTGGCGCGCACCAGACCGGCCTCGAGCATCGCGAAGCCGGCGGCCATCCACATGACCAGGGCGCCGCAGAGCAGCAGGTAGAAGGTGTCCAGCGCATACTGGAGCGGAATCAGAGCATTGGTATCCATGACAAAAGCCTTTTGCCGGGGGCGCTGGCGCGCCGCTGGGCGGGCGCCCGGTTTCCCGGGCGCCCGCTACGTCCTCAGAGGTTGTAGCCGCGCTCGTTGTGCTCGGACAGGTCGAGACCGACGGTCTCCTGCTCCTCGCTGACGCGCAGACCGACGACCATGTCGACCACCTTGAGGATCACGAAGGTGACGATGGCGGTGTAGACCACGGTGAACAGCACGCCCTTGAGCTGGATCCACAGCTGCAGGCCGATGTTCTCCACCTCGCCGAAGCCGCCCAGGGCCGGTGCCGCGAAGGCGCCGGTGAGGATGGCGCCGACGATGCCGCCGACGCCGTGCACGCCGAAGGCGTCCAGCGAATCGTCGTAGCCGAGCCTGCGCTTGAGGCTGGTGGCGCAGAAGAAGCACACCACGCCGGACACCAGGCCGATCACCAGGGCGCCCGCCGGGCCGGCGGTGCCGGCGGCCGGAGTGATGGCGACCAGGCCGGCGACCACGCCGGAGGCGATGCCCAGCGCGCTGGGTTTGCCGTGGGTGAGCCACTCGGCGAACATCCAGGCCAGCGCGGCGGCGGCGGTGGCGATCTGGGTCACCAGCATGGCCATGCCGGCGGTGTCGTTGGCGGCGATCGCCGAGCCGGCGTTGAAGCCGAACCAGCCGACCCACAGCATGGCGGCGCCCATCAGGGTGTAGCCGAGGTTGTGCGGCGCCATGTGGGTGGTCGGGTAGCCCTTGCGCTTGCCCAGCACGATGCAGGCCACCAGGCCGGCGATACCGGCGTTGATATGCACCACGGTGCCGCCGGCGAAGTCGAGCACGCCCCAGTCCCACATCAGCGCGCCGTCACCGGCCCACACCATGTGCGCGATCGGCGCGTAGACCAGGGTGAACCACACGGTCATGAAGATCAGCATGGCGGAGAACTTCATGCGCTCGGCGAAGGCGCCGACGATCAGCGCCGGGGTGATGATCGCGAAGGTCATCTGGAAGGTGACGAACACGCTTTCCGGGAAGGCGCCGATCAGGGCCTCCTTGGTCAGCTTGCCGAGGAACAGGTTGGAAAGGCCACCGACGAAGGAGCTGAAGTTGGTCACTCCAGCCTCCATGCCGGTGGTGTCGAAGGCCAGGCTGTAGCCGTAGACGAACCAGAGGATGCTCATCAGGCCGGTGATGGCGAAGCACTGCATCATCACCGAAAGAATGTTTCTGGAGCGGACCATGCCGCCATAGAACAGGGCCAGACCGGGAATGGTCATGAACAGGACCAGAGCCGTGGCGGTCAGCATCCAGGCTGTGTCGCCGCTGTTCAGGGTCGCTCCTTCGGCCGCCAGGGCCAGGCCCGGGCTGACGACAGACAATAGGGCTCCTAGCCCTGCGATCTTGCGCAGAGTCATGTGTTACTCCTGGGGCGTTGGGGTTCGGTGGAGTAGTAGGTAGCGCGGTGCGGTTAGATCGCGTCGGTGCCGGTTTCGCCGGTACGGATGCGGATGGCCTGCTCCAGGTTGACCACGAAGATCTTGCCGTCACCGATCTTGCCGGTGTTGGCCGCCTTGGTGATGGCGTCGATGACCGAGTCCAGCTGGTCGTCGGCGACGGCCACCTCGATCTTCACCTTGGGCAGGAAGTCGACGACGTATTCGGCGCCGCGATACAGCTCGGTGTGGCCCTTCTGACGGCCGAAGCCCTTGACCTCGGTGACGGTAATGCCCTGCACGCCGATTTCCGACAGCGACTCGCGCACGTCGTCGAGCTTGAACGGCTTGATGATGGCGGTGACTAGCTTCATGAAAGTTTCTCCCGTAATGGTGGACTTGCCCCAGGAACAACGAACCCATGACAAGTCTAAGCGCAGAGTCCGACGTTTGTAACAGGTGGCAGACGCCGCGCAGGCTGGATTCAACGTCGGCCGGCGGCTGCTGGCGAAGCACTCCCCTGCCTCGCCCTGCCCGACGCTCTTGCACCCGGGCACCGGCTGTACAGGCATAAGCAGAATCCTTGCCAGCTTTTCGCATTTGCTGTTTTTTCAGGGAGTTATCCCGCCACCCGGGCGCGCCAGGGGGACCGCCGCCGTTTTTTGCACCACAACAGTGCGCAACGCCCACAACGAAGGGCAAAAAACGCCCAGCGCGCCACCATTCCCACAGCGGAACGCACCATGAAAGTGCGCAGCCGGCGCGCCGCCACGCACCCCTCTGGAACGTCGCTGCCCTGCGCGCACGTCGCAGGTGCGACGACGCCTTTGCTAGACTGGCCGCTCCCGTTGATGGAAGACCGCCATGCTGCCGCCCAAAGCCGTTCTCGACCTTCTCGCCAGCCAGACCAGCCGCCTGTTCGGCGCCGACTCGCCGCTGCCGCGCCCCGAACTGGAGGCCCAGTTCAAGGCCCTGCTGCAGGGCGCCTTCGCCAGACTCGACCTGGTCGGCCGCGACGAATTCGACGCGCAGATGGCGGTACTGGCCCGCACCCGCGCGCGCCTGGAGGCCCTCGAGGCCCGGGTCGCCGAACTGGAAGCCCGCCTGGAGCCGCCGCAGCCGTAAGCGCCGCCCCGGGACACCCGATCAAGGAGCGATCATGTCCCTCGCCATCGTCCACAGCCGTGCCCAGCTCGGCATCGACGCCCCCGCCGTCAGCGTCGAGGCCCACCTGGCCAACGGCCTGCCCTCGCTGACCCTGGTCGGCCTGCCGGAAACCGCCGTGCGCGAAAGCAAGGACCGCGTGCGCAGCGCGATCCAGAGCTGCGGCTTCGACTACCCCAGCCGGCGCATCACCCTCAACCTGGCCCCCGCCGACCTGCCCAAGGACGGCGGCCGCTTCGACCTGGCCATCGCCCTCGGCATCCTCGCCGCCAGCGGCCAGTTGCCCGCCGCCAGCCTGGAAAACCTCGAGTGCCTCGGCGAGCTGGCCCTCTCCGGCGCCCTGCGCGCCGTGCGCGGCGTGCTGCCGGCGGCGCTGGCCGCCCGCGCCGCCGGGCGCGCCCTGCTGGTGCCGCGCGCCAACGCCGAGGAGGCCGCGCTGGTCTCGGGACTGACCCTGTACGCCGCCGAGCACCTGCTGGAAGTGGCCGCCCACCTGGCCGGGCACAGCCCGCTGGCGCCCTGGACCGCCCGCGGCCTGCCGCCCCCTGCACCGATACGGGGCGACATCGCCGAGGTGCAGGGCCAGCTGGCCGCCAAGCGCGCCCTGCTGGTGGCCGCCGCCGGCCGGCACAATCTCCTGCTGAGCGGAGCGCCCGGCACCGGCAAGACCCTGCTGGCCAGCCGCCTGCCCGGCCTGCTGCCGCCGCTGACCGAGGCCGAGGCGCTGGAGGTGACCGCCATCCACTCGGTGGCCGGCCTGGCGCCGCAGGGCGGCTGGCCGCAGCGGCCGTTCCGCCAGCCGCACCACAGCGCCTCCGGGCCGGCGCTGGTCGGCGGCGGCACGCGCCCCAAGCCCGGCGAGATCAGCCTGGCCCACCATGGCGTGCTGTTCCTCGACGAGCTGCCGGAGTTTCCCCGCCACGTCCTCGACGTGCTGCGCCAGCCGCTGGAGAGCGGCGAGATCGTCATCGCCCGCGCCCAGGACAAGCTGCGCTTTCCCGCACGCTTCCAGCTGGTGGCGGCGATGAACCCCTGCCCGTGCGGCTACCTCGGCGATCCCGAGCAGCGCTGCCGCTGCACCCCGGAGCAGGTGCAGCGCTACCGCGCCCGGCTGTCCGGCCCGTTGCTCGACCGCATCGACCTGCACCTGGCCGTGCGCCGCGAGCCGACCCGCCTGCACGCCAGCGGCGAGGGACCGGACAGCGCCACGCTGGCCCGGCAGGTGGCCGCCGCTCAGGCGCTCCAGTTCGAGCGCCAGGGCTGCGCCAACGCCCACCTCGACCTGCCCGGCCTGCAGGCCCACTGCGCCCTCGCCGAGGCCGACCGCCTGTGGCTGGAGGGCGCCGGCGAGCGCCTGCGCCTGTCGCTGCGCGCCCTGCACCGCGTGCTCAAGGTGGCGCGCACCCTGGCCGACCTGGAAGGCCTCGCCGACATCCGGCGCGCCCAGCTGGCCGAGGCGCTGCAGTACCGGGCGAGCGGCGAGCCCGGCTGAGGCACCCGGCATGCATATGACAAAGCTATCAGGAGAATCTAATCCTTCATAAAAAGCTATCGAGCTGGTAGGGTGGTCGGCTCCGCGGACCGCGCGGGCGCGCCGCGCCCGGGATTGGCGCTCGGCGCCGGCGCGGTCCAGTCTGTTCCGATACCCGCCCCTGGCGGCCATCCGATCACAAGGAGAGCCTGCTCCATGGAAACTTCCCCGCGCCCCGCGCGCACCCTCAACCCCCCGGTGTTCTTCGGCTCCGCCATCCTCATCTTCGCCCTGGTGCTGTTCGCCGTAACCCTGCCGCAGACCGCCCAGGCCCTGTTCGGCCAGGTGCAGAGCTGGATCGTCGGCAACGCCAGCTGGTTCTACGTGCTGGCCGTGGCGCTGATCCTGATCACCGTGGTGTTCCTCGCCGTCAGCCGCTACGGCGACATCAAGCTCGGCCCCGACCACAGCCGCCCCGACTACAGCAACACCACCTGGTTCGCCATGCTGTTCTCCGCCGGCATGGGCATCGGCCTGATGTTCTTCGGCGTCGCCGAGCCGGTGATGCACTTCGTCGCCCCGCCGGTCGGCGAGCCCAACAGCGTGCAGGCCGCCCGCGAGGCGATGAAGCTGACCTTCTTCCACTGGGGCCTGCACGCCTGGGCGATCTACGCCATAGTCGCGCTGATCCTCGCCTTCTTCTGCTACCGCCACGGCCTGCCGCTGACCCTGCGCTCGGCGCTGTATCCGCTGATCGGCGAACGCATCCACGGCCCCATCGGCCACGCGGTGGACATCTTCGCCATCCTCGGCACGGTGTTCGGCGTGGCCACCTCGCTGGGCTACGGCGTGCTGCAGATCAACAGCGGCCTCAACCACCTGTTCGGCCTGCCGGTCGGCACCGCCGTGCAGATCGGCCTGATCGTCGCGGTCACCGCGCTGGCCACTCTGTCGGTGGTCACCGGCCTGGACAAGGGCATCCGCATCCTCTCCGAGCTCAACCTCGGCCTGGCCGTGTTCCTGCTCTTGCTGGTGCTGCTGCTCGGCCCCACCGTCTACCTGCTGCAGACCTTCGTGCAGAACACCGGCAGCTACCTGTCGGAGATCGTCAGCAAGACCTTCAACCTGTACGCCTACGAGCCGACCGACTGGCTGGGCGGCTGGACCCTGCTGTACTGGGGCTGGTGGATGTCCTGGTCGCCGTTCGTCGGCATGTTCATCGCCCGCGTCTCGCGCGGGCGGACCATCCGCCAGTTCGTCTGCGGCGTGCTGTTCGTCCCCGCCGGCTTCACCCTGCTGTGGATGACCGTGTTCGGCAACGGCGCCATCCACATGATCATGCAGCAGGGCCTGACCAGCCTGGCCGCGACGGTCGACCAGGACAGCTCGCTGGCGCTGTTCGCCTTCCTCGAGCAGTTCCCCTTCGCCTCCGTGCTGTCGACGGTGGCGGTGCTGATGGTGGTGGTGTTCTTCGTCACCTCGGCCGACTCCGGCGCGCTGGTGGTCGACATGCTGGCCTCCGGCGGCAACCCGCACACCCCGCTGTGGCAGCGGATCTTCTGGGCCGGCTCGACCGGCGTGGTGGCCATCGCCCTGCTGCTGGCCGACGGCCTCAGCGCCCTGCAGACCGCCACCATCGCCAGCGCGCTGCCGTTCTCGATCATCCTGCTGGCCTCGATGTGGGGTCTGCTCAAGGCCCTGCACCTGGACTCGACCAAGCGCGTGCTGCGCCAGCAGACTCCCAGCCACGGCCGCCACGCGCAGATCCACGGCGGCTGGCAGCGGCGCCTGCGCAACCTGGTGATGTTCCCGCGCCGCGCCCACGTCAACCGCTTCCTCGACGAGGTGGTGCAGCCGGCCTGCCTGGCGGTGGCCGAGGAGCTGCGCAAGCAGGGCCTGACCGGCGAAGTGCAGAGCGGCGACGACCACCGCGTGCGCCTGGAGGTGCGCCACGGCACCGAGGTCGACTTCGTCTACGAGGTGCATCCGCGCGCCTACGTGCAGCCGAGCTTCGTGATGCTCGAGGGCGACGAGGAGCGCAAGTACTTCCGCGCCGAGGTGCACCTGCAGGAGGGCGGCCAGGACTACGACGTGATGGGCTGGTCGCGCGACGAGGTGATCGACGACATCCTCGACCAGTACGAGCGGCACATGCACTTTTTGCACGTGGTGCGCTGAGGGGCGCGCCAGCCCCCCGGTCGCCGCCCCGTTCGGCGCACCGGGGCGGCCTGCTAGAATGCCGCCTTCCCCCCGCAGCCAGACACCCCTGCCCGCATGTCCCGACTCAATCCCCGCCAGCAGGAAGCCGTCCACTACATCAGCGGCCCGCTCCTGGTGCTGGCCGGCGCCGGCTCCGGCAAGACCAGCGTGATCACCCGCAAGATCGCCTACCTGATCCAGCAGTGCGGCATCGCCGCCCGGCACATCGTCGCGGTGACCTTCACCAACAAGGCGGCGCGGGAGATGAAGGAGCGCGTCGGCCACCTGCTGCGCGGCCGCGAGGGCGCCGGCCTGACGGTGTCGACCTTCCACAACCTCGGCCTCAACATCATCCGCAAGGAGCACGCCCACCTGGGCTACAAGCCGGGCTTCTCGATCTTCGACGAGAGCGACGTCAAGGCGCTGCTCGCCGACATCATGCAGAAGGAGTACCAGGGCGACGACGGCGTCGACGAGATCAAGAACCTGATCGGCGCCTGGAAGAACGACCTGATCCTCCCCGAGGAGGCGCTGGCCAAGGCGCGCAACCCGCGCGAGCAGACCGCCGCGATCGTCTACCTGCACTACCAGCGCACCCTCAAGGCCTATAACGCGGTCGACTTCGACGACCTGATCCTGCTGCCGGTCAAGCTGTTCCAGGAGCACCCCGAGGTGCTGCAGAAGTGGCGCAACCGGGTGCGCTACATGCTGGTCGACGAATACCAGGACACCAACGCCAGCCAGTACCTGCTGGTCAAGCTGCTGGTCGCCGAGCGCGCGCAGTTCACCGTGGTCGGCGACGACGACCAGTCGATCTACGCCTGGCGCGGCGCACGGCCGGAGAACCTGATGCAGCTCAAGGAGGACTTCCCCAGCCTCAAGGTGGTGATGCTCGAGCAGAACTACCGCTCGACCAGCCGCATCCTCAAGTGCGCCAACGTGCTGATCGCCAACAACCCGCACGTGTTCGAGAAGCAGCTGTGGAGCGAGATGGGCCACGGCGACGAAATCCGCGTGATCCGCTGCAGGAACGAGGAGGCCGAGTGCGAGCGCATCGCCATGGAGATCCTCACCGAGCACCTGCGCACCCAGCGCCCGTACAGCGACTTCGCCATCCTCTACCGCGGCAACTACCAGGCCAAGCTGATGGAGCTGAAGCTGCAGCACCACCAGATCCCCTACCGGCTGTCCGGCGGCACCAGCTTCTTCGCCCGCCAGGAGGTGAAGGACCTGATGAGCTACTTCCGCCTGTTGGTCAACCCGGACGACGACAACGCCTTCCTGCGCGTCATCAACGTGCCGCGCCGCGAGATCGGCTCGGCCACCTTGGAGAAGCTCGGCAACTACGCCACCGCGCGCAAGATCAGCATGTACGAGGCCAGCGACGAGATCGGCCTGCGCGAGCACCTCGACGCCCGCTACTGCGAGCGCCTGGCGCGCTTCAAGCACTTCCTCGACCGGGTGCGCCGCCAGTGCGCCCAGGACGACCCGATCGCCGCCCTGCGCGGGATGATCGCCGACATCGACTACGAGAACTGGCTGCGCGAGAACAGCTCCACCGACAAGGCCGCCGAGTACCGGATGAGCAACGTCTGGTTCCTCCTCGAGGCGCTGAAGAACACCCTGGAGAAGGACGAGGACGGCGACATGACCATCGAGCAGGCCATCGCCAAGCTGGTGCTGCGCGACATGCTCGAACGCCAGCAGGAGGAGGAGGACGGCGCCGAGGGCGTGCAGATGATGACCCTGCACGCCTCCAAGGGCCTGGAATTCCCCTCGGTGTTCATCATGGGCATGGAGGAGGAGATCCTCCCGCACCGCTCCAGCATCGAGGCCGATACCGTCGAGGAGGAGCGCCGCCTGGCCTACGTCGGCATCACCCGGGCGAAGAAGAACCTCGCCATCACCTTCGCCGCCAAGCGCAAGCAGTACGGCGAGGTGATCGACTGCCTGCCGAGCCGCTTCCTCGACGAACTGCCGCCGGAAGACCTGGTCTGGGAAGGCCAGGAGGATGCGCCGGTGGAGGTCAAGGCCAAGCGCGGCAACAGTGCGCTGGCGGATATACGGGCGCTGCTCAAGCGCTGAGCATCAGGCGGCCGGGTCACCCTCGGCAGCCTCGACATCCGGGGCAGCGAACCAATCCCGCCGGCCGCACCCCGCTCCTGAGCGGGAGCCGGCCCTCGCCGGCCTGCCGCCGGATGCTTTCCGGCCCGGAGCCGCGCCTCATGCTTGCGCCCACTGGCCGCCGCGCGCCACAAGTGGTACGAAGGCATCAGCAACCACTCCGACAAACCACCCGCGAAAAAGGAAGGCCGCATGTTTCAATGGAGCCCGCGCTTCGCCATCGGCGAAGACACCGTCGACCGGGAGCATGAGCAGCTGTTCGTCATGCTCGACAAGATCGCCCGCGACATCGCTTCCGGCAACGAGAACGATCAGGAGCTGGATGCCGCCCTGGACGCCCTCCTCGACTACGCCAACAAGCATTTCGCCGACGAGGAGGAGATCATGCTGCAGCACAAGGTCGATCCCCGGCACATCAAGATGCAGCAGATGGCGCACAAGTCGTTCTTCTACGATCTCGGCAAGATCCGCAGCCGCCCCGTCGACCTCGGCATCTCCCAGCACTTCGACCGGCTGGTCAGCTTCGTGACCTCCTGGCTGGTGTTCCACACCCTGCGCACCGACCAGGAACTCGGCGTCCAGCTGCGCGAGATCAAGGCGGGGCGCAGTCCCGAAGAGGCCTACGCAATCGCCGAGAACACCAACTTCAACGCCAACATCTACCGCCCGGTGGTCGAGGCGCTGGTCCACCTGTGGACCGACGCCACCGAGCGGGTGGCCTATCTGGAACAGGTCCTGGAGAACAACGGCCTCTCGGCCTGAGCGGCGCCCCGCGCGCGCTCCGCTCGGCCGGTGGACCCGGCCGCGCCAGGCAGGCCGCGCCGCGGCTGTGTAACAGGATGTGTTTCACCGCCCCGACGCCTTGCCGGACGGGGGCGTGCATGCCTGCCGACAACCGTGCAGATCCCCAGGACATCGCTACACTTCAGTGCAGGATCGGCCCATTCGAGACAGAACGCCCGATGCCCGCAGCAGCGCCAGCCGCCCGCCCCGGATGGCTGGCCATTTGCAGGCGGGCTGTGTAGGGTGAAAAACGGGTGTCCGCACTGCAGGTTGCAGGCGGACAGGTTTCTTGTGTTGGTCGGGCCGCCACACAGCCGCAGAGCATGAGCAACCATGACCCCGACCCCTTCCCGCAAGGCGCTGCCGGCTGCGCAGCGTATCGCCGACAAGGCCTTCAACGCCCTCGAGCACTTCCTGCACATCGAAGCCGTCAGCGGCATCGTCCTGCTGCTGGCCGCCGCCATCGCCCTGGCCTGGGCCAACTCGCCGGCCGCCGACAGCTACGCGCACCTCTGGCACCTGCCGCTGGGCTTCAGCCTGGGCGACTTCAGCGTTTCCCACTCGCTGCACTTCTGGATCAACGACGCGCTGATGACCGTGTTCTTCCTGGTGGTCGGCATGGAGATCCGCCGCGAGATCCACGACGGCGCCCTCGCCGACCTGCGCCAGGCCGCGCTGCCGCTGGGCGCGGCGCTCGGCGGCGTGGTCGCGCCGGCGCTCATCTACCTGGCCATCGCCGGCGGCGAGGGCCTGCGCCAGGGCTGGGCGGTGCCCACCGCCACCGACATCGCCTTCGCCGTCGGCGTGCTGGCCCTGCTCGGCAAGTCGATCCCCGGCTGCGTGCGCATCTTCCTGCTCGCCCTGGCGATCATCGACGACGTCATCGCCGTGCTGATCATCGCCCTGTTCTACTCGGGCGGTCTCGACCCGAACGGCTTCCTGATCGCCGGCGCCGGCCTGCTGCTGGTGCTCGGCTTCCAGGCCATCGGCATCGGCTCGGCCTGGGCCTACGTGCTGCCCGGCGCCCTGCTGTGGTTCGGCCTGCTGCACACCGGCGCGCACCCGACCCTGGCCGGCGTGGTGCTCGGCCTGCTGACCCCGGTGCTGCCGACGCGTGGCGAGGCTCCGCTGGACTCCGCCAGCCGCGCCCTGGAGGAATTCGCCGAGCGCGCGCGCAACGGCGAGAGCGATGCCCAGCAACTGATGCAGCCGGTCCGGCGGCTGCGCTACGCCCAGCGCGAGCTGCTGCCGCCGGTGGTGCGCGTGCAGCTGGCCCTGCATCCCTGGGTGGCCTACGGCATCATGCCGCTGTTCGCCCTCGCCAACGCCGGGGTGAACCTGGACGGCATCGACCTGAACGGTGGCGGTGCCACGGCGGTGATGCTCGGCGTCGCCCTCGCCCTGGTGGTCGGCAAGCCGCTCGGCATCCTGCTGAGCAGCTGGCTGCTGGTCCGCCTGGGCTGGTGCCGCCTGCCGGCGGGCATGAACTGGTCGTGGCTGGGGCTGATCGGCGTGCTGGCCGGCATCGGCTTCACCATGTCGATCTTCATCGCCACCCTGGCCTTCGCCGACGCCAGCCTGCTCGGCGCCGCCAAGCTGGGCGTGCTGATCGCCTCGGCGCTGGCCGCCTGTCTGGGCCTGACCCTGGGCGGCCTGCTGGTGCGGCGCGCCCGCGCCGCCAGGGCCGGCGCCAGCCGGGGCGACGACAGCTCCGCGCAGGCGCTGTCGAGCTGACCGCCGCTCAGCCGTGGCGGTTGCGGCTGGCCTGGACGATGCGCGCAGCAGGCACGCGCAGCTGCTGCATCAGGTAGGCGGCGAACTCCGGCGCGTAGCCCTGGCGGGCGACCGCCTGGGCCATGCAGTCCAGCCAGGCCTCGGCGAGCGCCTCGCCGATCGGCCACTGGGCGTGGAAGGCGGGGATCACGATCGGACCGTACTTCTCGGCGAACAGCTTCGGCCCGCCCAGCCAGCCGCTGAGAAAGCAGGTCAGCTTGTCGCGCGAGGCCTCCAGGCTCTCCGGATGCAGGCGGCGCAGCTCGGCCGCGGCCGGCGACTCGTCCATGATCCGGTAGAAGTCGTCGACCAGGCGGCGCAGGCCGTCGATGCCGCCGGCGGCCTGGTAGGAGGCGTCGCCGACGCCGTAGGTGGGAGTGCTGCTCATCGGGCGTCCTCGGCTGCGGGGAAAGAGCGCATTCTAGCCTTTCGTCGCTCCTCGCCGGGCAGGGGGCCGCTGCGGTTAGAATGCGCGCCCCTCACCTGCGACCACCATCCGCCATGCACGCCGACGCCATCGCCACCCTGCAGCAGCAGCTCCTGACCGCCCTGGACACCGTGCCCGCCGAGGCGCGCCGCCTGTTCCACGGCCGCGGCCGGCGCTGGCCGGGACTCGAGCACGTCACCGTCGACTGGCTGCAGGGCGTGCTGCTGGTGTCGCTGTTCCGCGAGCCGGAGACAGACGGACTGCAGGCGCTGACCGCGATGCTGCTGGAGCTGGCCGGCAGCGCCGCCTGGCGGCACAGCGGCGCGCACCACCTGCTGCTGCAGCACCGCTACCTGGCCGACAGCCGCATGGACTGGCTGCTCGGCGCGGAACTGGAGGAATGGCTGATCGACGAGGACGGCCTGCGCTACAAGCTCGACCTCGGCCGCAAGCAGAACAACGGCCTGTTCCTCGACATGCGCTACGGCCGGCGCTGGGTGCGCGAGCAGGCCGCCGGCCAGCGCGTGCTCAACCTGTTCGCCTACACCTGCGGCTTCTCTGTTGCGGCCATCGCCGGCGGCGCCGCCCAGGTGGTCAACCTCGACATGGCCAGGGCCGCGCTCAGCCGCGGGCGCGACAACCACCGCCTCAATGGCCACGACCTGGCGCAGGTCGAGTTCCTCGGCCACGAGCTGTTCAAGTCGTGGGGCAAGGTGCGCAGGTACGGACCCTACGACCTGATCATCATCGATCCGCCGTCGTTCCAGAAGGGCAGCTTCGCCCTGACCAGCGACTACCGCAAGATCCTCCGCCGCCTGCCCGAGCTGCTCAGCGAAGGAGGCACGGTGCTGGCCTGCGTCAACGACCCCGGCATCGGCCCCGACTTCCTGATCGAGGGCATGGCCGCCGAGGCGCCGCAGCTGCACTTCGTCGAGCGCCTCGCCAACCCGCCGGAGTTCGCCGACATCCATCCCGACAGCGGCCTCAAGGCGCTGGTGTTCCGCACGGCCTAGGCCGCCGCCAGCGACGAACCCCGTGACGGGCACGGGGTTCGCCGGCGCCGGCGGCGCCGCGGCTAGACGATGAAGTCCGTGGCGGTGAGCACCTGATGGCCGACCAGGGCCACCTGGAAGTCGCTGCCCGGATTGGCGTTCACGTTGCCGTCGATCACCGTGTACTCCTGCCCGCCGATGGTCTCGTAGTGATAGGTCAACTGCCCCGGGCCGGTGAGCGCGGCGCCGGCCGTGGCATTGAACGCGAACGCCTGGTTGCCCCAACTGCCGGTGTTGGCATCGATGGTCGAGAAGTCCAGCTTGTCGACGCCGCTCTGGAAGTCGGTGATGACGTCCCGCGCGGCCGCTCCCACGCCCGACTCGCCGATGGCGTTGAAGTCGAAGCGGTCGACGCCCGCCCCGCCGCTCAGCACGTCGGCGCCGGCCCCGCCGGTCAACGTGTCGTTGCCGCCGCCGCCGCTCAGCCGGTTGCCGGCGGCACTGCCGGTGATGCTGTCGTTGCCGGAGCCGCCGATGAAGCTCTCGATGCTGCTCAGCGTGTCGCTCAGCGCCGTCGTGCTGCCCGTGCCGCCCACCACCACGCCGAACGCGCCGAGGTTCACGCTCAGGTCGGCGGTGGCCGCCGAATAGTCGACGGTATCGACGCCCACGCCGCCCTGGATGTCGTCGCGGGCATTGTCGCCGTGCAGCACGAAGGTGTCGTTGCCGCCATTGCCGAGCAGCTGGTTGGCGCCGACGGCGTCGCCGATCAGGTTGTCGCCGCTGCTGCCGCGCACGTTCTCGATGCCGGACAGCGTGTCGCTGCCGGTCTCGGCACTGAAGGCCGTGCCGGCGCCGAGGTCGACGCTGGCCGCCGCCGTGGTCGCCGACAGGTCGTAGGTGTCGATGCCGGCGCCGCCCAGGTAGGCATCGTCGCCGTCGCCGACGCTCGCCCGCAGCGTGTCGTTGCCCGTGCCGCCGTCCACGGTGTCGTTGCCGGCGCCGCCGGTGAGGGTGTCGTTGCCGCCCAGCCCCAGCAGGATGTCGTTGCCCGCGCTGCCGGACTTGACGTTGCCAGTGTCGGTCCCGGTGATGAAGGCGGTTTCCGCGGAGACGAAGCTGTAGCTGCCGAAGGGATCGGCATAGCTGGAGGTCACCCGCACGCTGGTATTGCTCTGGTTGCTCAACGTGGCCCCCGTGGCGCCGGCGATGTTCACCCAGTTGCCGTTGACCAGCCGCTGCCACTGGTAGCGGACGAAGCCGCTCATGCCGTCCGGATCGGCCAGGGTATTGCTGGCCGTGAGGCTCGCCGACGCGTTGCCGCTGGTGTAGCTGGCGATGTGCAGCGCCCCGCTGGCGGCCTCGTTGACGTTCTGCACGGTCACCGCCAGAGCCTGGGCATCCACGGCGATGCCGTCGCTGACCTGGACGATCAGCTCGTAGACGTTGTTGCCGTCGGCATCCGCCGGCGCCTCGAAGTCGGGCGCGGCCACGAAGCTCAGCACGCCGGTCGCGGCGTCGATGGCGAAGCGCGCCGCATCGGCCCCGCCGCCGATGGAGTAGGTCAGCACGCTGCCGGCATCGGCGTCGGTCGCCGTGACCGTGGTCAGCGCCGTGGCGTTCTCGGCCACGCTCAGCGCCGCCGTCTCGCCGCCGCCGTCCGAGGTGATCTGCGGCGCGCTGTTGAGCAGCTGGGCCTGGCCCACGGTGGCATCGGCGAAGCGGAAGTTCTCCACGCCGACCACCAGGTCCGTGCCGTCGCGGCCGGCCAGCGTGTCGCTGATCCGGAAGGCCGTGATGGTGGCGGGGCCGGACGCGGCGACCACCGTGCGGGTGGCGAGGTCGAAGAAGATCCGCTCCACGCTGTAGTCGGCGCGGTTGCCGGCGAACACCGCGGTGTCGGCCGCGCCGGCCGTGCCGCCGTCGCCCACCGTGACGCTGTCGGCGAGATCGCTGCCCGCCACGCCGTTGCGCCACAGCCGCGCGACCTGGCTGCCACCCAGCTCGAGGTCCTTGAAGGTGGCCGACTTGAGCATCTCGGTGAAGTGCTTGTCGAAGCCGGGGCCGGCGGCGTCGAGCAGGCCGTTGTTCTGGATGAAGCCGTCGGCCCGGTGGCTGGCGCCATCGACGTAGTGATCGTAGCCGCCGGCGTAGGTACCGATCAGGCTGTCCAGGCGGATGCCATCGCCGATCAGCAGGTCGTTGCCGCTGCCGCCGGTCAGCTGGTCGTCGCCGCTGCCGCCGATCAGCCAGTTGCCGTTGGCGTCGCCGAGGATGCGGTCGTTGCCCTGGCTGGCGATCACCCCCTCGATGCCCACCCAGGCCGGGAAGGGCGTGGTGCCGTCGATGGCGGCGATCGGGTTCTGCTGGGTCGAGAAGTCCACGCTGACGCCCTGCGGCGACCAGGCGTGGTCGCTGAAGTCGATCAGGTCGAAGCCGACGCCCTTGCCGTCGTTGCCGCGGTCGCTCTTGCCGTCGCCGCCCAGCACCTCGTCCGGGCCGCCGCCCATGGCCTGGGAGAAGGGTCCGGGACGCAGGATGTCGTCGCCGTCGAGACCGGCCGAGATGTCCTGGTCGTCGCCGCCGATGATCAGGTCGTCGCCGCCGTCGCCCCACAACAGGTCGCCGCCGATGCCGCCGTCGATGATGTCGTTGCCGTCGCCGCCATGGGTGAAGGCGTCGGTGTCGCCCTCGCCGAAGATGAAGTCGTCGCCCGCCTCGCCGGACAGCTTGTCGATGCCCACCCCGCTGTGCAGGATGTCGTTGCCCTCGCCGCCGATCACCTGGTCGACGCCGGCCGCGGCGACCGCGGTCTGTTCGCCGCTCACATAGTCGTCGCCGGCGCCGCCATCGAGCAGGTCGCCGCCGTCGCCGCCGAGGATGCGGTCGTCGCCGTCGCCGCCGTAGATGCGGTCGATGCCGTTGCCGCCGTAGAGGATGTCGTTGCCGCCTTCGCCGTAGACGGTGTCGTCGCCGCCCCAGGCGTAGATCAGGTCGGCGTTGTCGCTGCCGACTATCACCTCGTGCGCCTCGGCGCCGCTGTTGGGCGTGCCGTCGAGGTTGAGGCCGCCGTTGATGGCGGTGGTGCCCGAGGTGGCCGCACTGTCCTCGACGCGCAGGTCGCGGACGTACTGCACGCCGTTGACGCTGACGATGGCGCCGTTGCCGGTGGTGGCGCTGCCCTTGGTGGAATAGATGCCCAGCGTCGGGTTGGCCGCCAGCACGTCACCGTACTTGTGCTCGGTCCTGGCGTTGGCCGCCGCCGTTTCCGACAGGTCGTAGTACTTGTCGGCGTAGGCGAACACGCTGCCGTTGAGGTGCTCGAGGCCGGTGTTGCGCTCGACGATGTCCTTGAACTGCTCGTTGACGATGCCTTCGCCCATCTGCAGCTGGTCGAGGCGGTACAGGTAGTAGAAGCGGTCGCCGTTCATCAGCCGGCTGATCTGGTCGGCGAACACCGTGTCGAAGGTCTCGCCGAGCAGGCCGCCGGTGACGTGCACCTCGGCCAGGCCGCCCAGCCAGGTGTCGATGTGCCGGAAGCCGTCGACGCCGTAGAGCGAAGCGTCGGTGTTCTGCAGGAAGTCCAGCGCCTGCTGGTAGGTGTAGCCCAGGGCGGCGGCGTCGCCCTCGGCGATGCTGCCGTTCTCCAGGCCGATCAGCGCCGCGGCGCGCTCGAGGTTGCCGTCGAACGAGTAGGCGGCGATGAAGTTCACCAGGTTGTCCGGGTGGATCATGTTGGCGCCGAAGTCGGCCCAGCTGGCGTACTCGCTGAGGCCGATGGCCTTGCGGAACTCGTTGAGGGTGGGGATGCCGAGGTCGCGACCGCGGGCGATGTTGATCGCCGCCAGGTCCAGCGGCATGCCCAGCAGGCCCTGGTTGAGCGCCGGGGTGACGAACTCGTCGATCTCGTTGGCCTGCTGGTGGGTCATGCCCAGGGCGATGGCGGCCGCGCCCTTCTGCGCGAACAGCTCGGGGGTGAGGAAGGCGTGCTCCAGGGCGACGCGCATCACCGCGCCGGTGATGTCGCCGTCGGGATCGATCAGGTCGATCGACTCGCGCAGCGTGCTGTGGCCGAAGCGGTAGGCCACCTGGGCGAAGTCCAGGCTGACGTCGCCTTGCTCGCCGCTGTTGTAGCCGACGAACTCGGCGATGTTGGGGGTGATGGTGCGGGCGAACTGGTCCACCGCGGTGTGCTGGTATTCCATCTCGACGGTGATCTTGGCGGCGTGGAACAGCCTGGCCTCGTCCCAGGCGATGGAGCCGTCGGCGTTGAGGTAGTTGCCGCTGGCGTCCTGGCTGGCGGTGGCCACCTGCCATTCGTGGAGCAGGTCGTGGTCGTAGGTGCCGTGCTGGTCGAGCCGCTCCTGGCGCAGGTCCTCGGCCGTGACGGCCGCCTGGATGTTGCGCACCTGGAAGTTGTGCTCCTCGTGCCAGACGTGGTGGACCGCGGTCAGGCCGATGTTCTCGTTCACCCGGCCGTCGCCGGCGATGTAGTGGTCGCCCACCGCGGCCAGCAGCAGGTCGCCGACCGCGGCACGCACTGCCGGGTCGATGGCGATCACCCCGGGACCGGCCTGCATGCTGGTCTTGATGCTGAAGTCGGCGAAGTTCACCCACAGGGCCAGCGCGCTGGCGCCGGTCAGGGTCATGGCCGGCGAGCCCGGACCCATGGCGCCGGTGGGCAGCTTGAGTTCGAGATAGCCGTCGTTGGCCCCGGCGCCGTCGACGTAGGCGAAGTCGTAGCCGGCGCCCAGCGCCTGGGCCGCGGCCTTGAGGGTGGCGATGCCGGCGGCGAAATCGGCGGCCGCGTCCGGGTTCAGCGGGTTCTCGAAATGCGCTTCGTCGAAGCGCGGGTTCATGTCGAGGATCAGCGCCTGGCCGGAATTGCCCGCCTCCGCGCCGGTCGCCACGTGCCCTGCCGCGTCGCGGTTGCGCAGGTTGGCCACGTCCTCCCAGCTCAGGTCGTCGCGGCCGGTGGCGATCAGGTGCGCGCGCAGTTCGTTCAGCGTGGGCAGGGTGGCATGGGTCGTCTCGCCGAAGGCGTTCTGCCAGGCCGCCGAGGTGTTGCCGTCCAGCATGTGGGCACCGGCGTGGTAGCTCGCGCCGTTGTCGGTGGACACCCACTCGCGCAGCAGGTCGGTCACTTGCTGGCTGGAGCCGTAGGTCTGGCTCTGGTCGATGTAGGGCGAGGTGTGGTTGACCCACTGCGGCGTGCCGTCGGCGGTGAAGCCGCTGACGTCGGCACGGGTGATGACGATCTTGCTGGCCGGCTGGCCGGTGGTGGGATCGATGACGCCGTACAGCGGATCGTCCGGCGCCAGGTTGATGGTGATCCGGGTGCCGTCGCCGCCCTTGCCGACGAAGTCGAGGCCGTGGTCGAAGAACTGGCCGAACAGCACGAACCAGCCGTTGACCGGCGCCATGCCGGGGTTCTGCGCGCCGACGAAGAATTCGTTGCTGGCCGAACCGTCCTCGTTGACCGGGCGCTGGGCGTCCTGCTGGCCGAGCGCCTCGAGCAGGCCGTAGTCGGCGACCTGGGTGAAGCCGTTGGCGTCCTTGACCAGGTGGCTGCCGCCGGGCTCGGTCTGGAAGGTCACGCCAGCCGTGGTGGTCAGCTGGCTGATCATGCGCGGCGTGTAGTCGACGACGTTCTGCACCGGCGAGGCCTCGTCGACGTCCGGGGTGGACAGGTCGTCGCCGCGCTTGGTGTAGTCCGCCGCGGCCGGGTTCGGACTGGTGGCGAACTTCAGCGCGTAGAAGGCATTCGGATCGCCGGCATCCAGCGGCCTGACGTACTGGTCGTACACCACCTGGGTGCGCTGCAGGAAAGGCTGGTCGACCGCGCCCCAGGTGGCGTTCACCAGGTACAGGTTGTTGTTCAGACCGGACGGATCGCGCAGGCCCTGGGCGGCGGTCACCGCGGCATAGGACTGGCCGTAGGCGGCGATGTTGGCCGCCGGGCTGCCCAGATCCTGATAGGCAACCCCCTTGGCGTTGTACACGGTGCCGGTTCCGTCCCAGTTGATGACGGCATTGCCAGCGGCATCGTACAGGGGGCGGAAGTTGATCTGGTCCCGCATGAAGTTCAGATCGGAAATATTGAAGCGGAAAGGTTTGAGAACATAACTGGTGGCCATGATGTTTTCCCCTGGCGATTGAATCCCATAACTTCGGATCCGCCTCCGCGAGTCCGGAGTTATTCCTTGCCGGCGAACTTCACCATGTATATCCACGCCGGACTTTCGCTGCGCAAAGAGCGACTTCCCCTCCCGCCCGGACAATCGCGAAATGCGCCCCGAAGTTACCGATTAGTGCCGCATTCTTTTTTGCCCGACAGTCGTGCGCCCCATCTCCCGTATGGTGATAGTCTTCATCCGTCACCTGTCTGTAGAGTCTAGGGGCGTGCGGAAAATGGCGAAGAACGAAAAGGTCCAATCGAATTCGGCGACTTCAGGCCCGGTCGCTGCTCGGACCTTGGTCGGAGGCGCCCGCCATTCCCGCCAGGAAAATCGCGGCAGGCCGGACCTGCCGCACGGCGCCAGCCACGGCATGAGCCGCTCCACCCAGTTCCTCGTCGCCGCCGCGCTGACCCTCGGCCTGACCATGACCTTCGTCGGCAACCTGGTCAGCGCGCGGGTGCAGAGCGCCGCCCTGCAGAGCGCGGCCGAGGCCGGTGCGCTCTACATGGAGGCCTTCCTGGAACCCTACGTGCAGGAGCTGAGCAGCACCGCCACCCTCTCGCCGCAGAGCACCCGGGCGCTCGACCAGCTGACCCGCAGCCCGTCGCTCAGGCGCCACGTCGCCTCGGTGAAGATCTGGCGCACGGACGGCACCGTGGCCTACAGCACGGACAAGTCGATCACCCACCGCAGCTTTCCCATGGACGAGATCGCCGGGGCGCTGGCCGGCCGGGTGGTCACCGCCCTCGAGGATCTCGAGCAGGAGGAGAACGACTTCGAGCGCAGCCTCGCCATCCCCCTCTACGAGATCTACGCCCCGCTGCGCGCCGCCGACAGCGGCAAGGTCGTCGCCGTCGGCGAGTTCTACGAAAGGGCCGACGGGCTCGAGAAGGAAATCGGCCGGGTGCGCCGGCAGGTCTGGCTGGTGGTCGGCACCGCGACCCTGGCCATGCTGGGGCTGATCTACTTCTTCGTCCGCCGCGGCGACCGGATCATCCAGCACCAGCGCATGGCGCTGAACGCGCGCGTGATCGCCCAGGCCCGCCTGCATCGCAAGAACGCCAAGCTGCAGAAGCGGATCACCAATGCCACCCACGAGTTCTGGAAGATCAACGAGCTCACCCTCAGGCGCCTCGGCGCCGACCTGCACGATGGCCCGGCGCAGCTGCTGACCCTGATCCTCATCCGCCTCGACGACCTCGCCGAGCAGCTCGGCGCGGCCCATGGCACCCCCGGCGAGGAGTACGAGACGATCAGGGGCGCCGCCCAGGATGCCCTGCGGGAAATCCGCGACATCTCCCGCGGCCTGGCCCTCCCGGAGGTCAACGACCTGACGCTGCACGAGGAGCTGCAGCTCGCCGCCCAGCGGCACATGCAGCGGACCTCGACGGCGGTCGAGCTGGCGCTGGCGCCGCTGCCCCCGAGCGCGCCCCTGCCCCTGAAGATCTGCATCTACCGCTTCGTCCAGGAATGCCTGAACAACGCCTTCCGCCATGCCGATGGCGCCGGCCAGATGCTGGCCGCCAGCTATGGCAACGGACTGCTGAGCGTGCAGGTATCGGACCGCGGACCGGGGATGCCGGCGCGGGCGCCGGAGGTGGGGGGCGGCGACAATGCCCGCCTGGGCCTGGCCGGCCTGCGCTATCGGGTGGAATCGCTCGGCGGCTTCTTCACCATCGACTCGCAGCCGGGACAGGGCACCACGGTGAAGGCGCAATTCAGACTGTAGCGCGGCGCAGGATGCCGGAACTTCACGATTCCTTGGAGTCGTGCAGCGACGCCCCGAAGATCATCCGCCCCATGCTTTCGCGCTCCCAGTAACGGCGCAGGGCGGCGACCGCCTCGACGCGGTTGCGGGCATTCAACTTCTGCATGACGCAGGTCATGTAGTGTTTCACCGTCTTCTCGCTGATCGCCAGTCGCCAGGCAACTTCCTTGTTGGTCAGCCCGTTGGATACTTCGCGAATGACCTGCTCCTCACGGTGGGTCAGCCTGACGCCTTTCTTGTCGGCTTCCTGCCTGCCGAAGTTCTGCAGCAACTTCTTCTCCAGCGCCGGACTTATGTAGATGGCCCCCATGGCCACGATGCGGATGGCCTGCACCAGATCCGGCCCGCTGATGCCCTTGAGCAGATATCCCTTCGCCCCGGCCTCGAGCGCGCAGCAGGCATCCTCCTCCGACTCGGAGACGGTGAGCATGATGATCTTGACGGCAGGCAGGCGCGAGGCGATCGCGCGCACCGCGGCGAAGGTGTCGCCGGGCATGTTCACGTCCATCAGCAGGACATCCGGAGCGAGGCGCTCGGCGATCGACTGCGCCTCGTCGGCGCTGCCGCCCTGCTCCACCACCTTGAGATCGGCCCGCTTCCTGAGCGTGTTGACGACGCCCTCGCGCAACAGCGGGTGATCGTCCACGACACCAATCCTGATCTGCATGGAAAGATCCTTCTCTAGCCCCCATCCCGACCCTCTCGGCGCCCCGCGCCCGCGGACCGCGCCGCTCGCCGGTCGCAACCGTTCGCCCCGGGCGGGACGGACGCCCGCCGGGTTGCCGGCCTTTTCTGGCAGCGTAGCAGGCCGCCGGCGCGGCGCCGCTACGCTCGTCGGCTCGCACCGCCGCAGGCGCGCTCCGCGTGCGGGCACCCCGGACTTAGGTCCGACGATTTCGCCCCGCCAAACGGCCGTCGCAGGGACCGCCAGCCCCCGCCAAGCCCTTGTTTTCACTGGACCTTCCCGCCGACCGAAGCGCAGGCAGCGGCTCCGCGCCGGCCCGCCGCGCTCGCCGCACGGCGCCTCCCGCCTAAGCTGACCCTGAAAGCCGTGACAGGGCCGTTGCGCCGCGGGACCCGCCCCGGAAGGGCCGGGCCTGCCGCACGGGATCGCCCATGATCCGCTGCCGTGGATGAGCACGATGGACCGCAAACCGAAGCCACGCTCCGAACTCGCCGAGGCCCTGTTCAGCCTGCGCCATACCTTCTACGCGCTGGCCGGCTTCAGCGGGGTCATCAACCTGCTGATGCTCACCCCAGCGGTCTACATGCTGCAGGTCTACGACCGCGCCCTGGTCAGCGCCAACTCCACCACGCTGCTGATGCTGACCCTGCTGATGGTCGGCCTGTACGTGCTGCTGGCCCTGCTCGAGACGCTGCGCAGCCGGGTGATGATCCGCGTCGGCAACCGCCTCGACATGAGCCTCAGCCGCCGGGTCTTCCGCGCCGCCTTCGAGCGCAACCTGAGCCGCGCCGGCGGCAATCCGGCGCAGGCCCTGCAGGATCTCGCCCAGGTGCGCCAGTTCCTCACCGGCAACGGCCTGTTCGCCTTCTTCGATGCGCCCTGGACGCCGATCTACCTGTCCATCGCCTTCCTCGTCCACCCCCTGCTCGGCTTCCTCACCCTGGCCGGCTCGCTGCTGCTGGTGGCGCTGACCTTCCTCACCGAGCTGGCCACCGCCAAGCCGCTGGCCGAGGCCAACCAGGCGAGCCAGGCCTCGGCCAGCTTCGCCAACAACAACCTGCGCAACGCCGAGGCCATCGCCGCGCTGGGCATGCTGCCGGCCATCGGCCGGCGCTGGTTCGCCAGCTACCTGCGCATCCTCGACAAGCAGACGCTCGCCTCGGACCGCGCCGCCTGGATCGGCGGCCTGGGCCGCTTCGTGCGGCTGACCCTGCAGTCGCTGATCCTCGGCGCCGGGGCGCTGCTGGCCATCGACGGGCAGATCACCCCGGGCATGATGATCGCCTGCTCGATCCTCAGCGGCCGGGCGCTGGCGCCGGTCGAGCAGGTCATCGGCGCCTGGCGGCCGCTGCTCGGCGCCCGCCGCGCCTGGGGCCGCCTGCGCCAGCTGCTGGAGGACTTCCCGACCCCGCCGGCGGCGATGCCGCTGCAGCGTCCGCTCGGCCTGCTGAGCGTCGAGAACCTCCACGCCGGCGCACCGGGCTCGACCCAGCCGATCATCCGCGGGGTGAACCTGCGCCTGGCGCCAGGCGAGTCGCTGGGCATCATCGGCCCCTCGGCGGCCGGCAAGTCGACCCTCGCCCGCCTGCTGGTGGGCATCTGGCCGCCCCTCAGCGGCAAGGTCCGCCTCGACGGCGCGGACGTCTTCGCCTGGAACAAGGAGGAACTCGGGCCGTGGCTCGGCTACCTGCCGCAGGACGTCGAGCTGTTCGAGGGCAGCATCGCGGAGAACATCGCCCGCTTCGGCGAGATCGACGGCGAGGCGGTCGTCCTCGCCGCCAGGCGCGCCGGCGTGCACGAGATGATCCTGCGCTTCCCCAGGGGCTACGACACCCTGCTGGACGCCGACGGCCACCCGCTGTCCGGCGGGCAGAAGCAGCGCATCGGCCTGGCGCGCGCCATCTACGGCGAGCCGAGCCTGGTCGTCCTCGACGAGCCGAACGCCAGCCTCGACGACGCCGGCGAGCGGGCGCTGCTCGAGGTCATCGCCATGCTCCGCCAGCGCCGCTGCACGACCGTCATCGTTTCGCACCGCCCCGGCACGCTCAACGCCGTCGACAAGCTCCTGCTGCTGCGCGAGGGCGTTATGCAGCTGTTCGGCCCCCGCGACGAGGTGCTCGCCGCGCTGGCGCCGGCCAGCGCGCACCCCGCCGCCAATACCCTGACCGCGGTCGGGAGGAGGGAATGATGTCCACGCTGGATTTCGGCCAGGGCAGCCCCTGCCCCGCCCCGACCATCGCGGTCGACGACCGCAAGACCGTGCGCCGCGGCCTGGCGCTGGTGCTGGTCGCCTTCGGCGGCTTCCTGCTGTGGGCCTGGCTGGCGCCGCTGGATGCCGGGGTGGTCGCCTCCGCCACCGTGAAGGTGTCGAGCAACCGCAAGAGCATTGAGCACCTGACCGGCGGCAGCGTGGAGGCCATTCTGGTGCGCGAGGGCGACAGCGTCAGCGAGGGCCAGCCGCTGGTCCGCCTCGACGCCACCGAGGCCCGCGCCGAGCAGGGCGTGATCGGCGCCCAGTACCTCGCCGCCCGCACGATGGAGAACCGCCTGGAGGCCGAGCGCGACGACCGCGAGCAGGTCGCCTTCGATGCCGGGCTGTCGGAACGCTTCGGCGACAGCGCGGAGCTGGCCGCGGCGCTCGACCTGCAGAGGCGCCTGTTCGCCACCCGGCGCACCAGCCGCGCCGGCGAGGTCAGCATCCTGCAGGAGTCGCTCGACTCGGCGGAGAACCAGGCCAAGGGGCTGCAGCAGATCTACGCCGCCCGCGCCGCGCAGTTGCGCTTTCTCCAGCAGGAACTCGACGGCGCGCGCCAGCTGGCGGCCGAAGGCTACATCCCGCGCAACCGCATGCTCGAACTCGAGCGCAGCGCCGCCGAGCTGAACGCCGCCCAGGCGGAGAACCAGAACGAACTCGCACGCATCCGCGGGCAGGCGGCCGAGCTGCGCCTGCGCATCCGCCAGCACGACCACGACTATCGCAAGGAGATCCAGGCGCAGCTGGCCGACGTCCGCAAGGAGCGCAGCGCCCTCGCCGACCGCCTGCAGGCCCTCGACTACCAGGTCCGCCACACCGTCATCCGCGCCCCCATCGACGGCATGGTCCAGGGCCTGAACATCGCCACCATCGGCGGCGTGATCCAGTCGGGCGCCAGGATCATGGAGATAGTCCCGGCCAACGAGCCGCTGCAGATCGACGCCATGCTGCCGGTGCAGGTCATCGACCGGATGGAGCCCGGACTGCCGGTGAGCATCGCCTTCCCCGCCTTCAACCACGCGCAGACCCCCAGCATCCCCGGCCGGGTGCTGACGGTGTCGGCCGACCGGCTGATCGACGAGGAAAGCCGCCAGCCGTTCTACCTTGCCCAGATCGAGGTCACCACGGAGGGCATGGCGATGCTCGGCGCCAACCGCATCCGCGCCGGCATGCCGGCCTCGGTCACCATCCGGACCGGGGAGCGCAACCTGCTGAGCTACCTGCTCAAACCTCTCCTCGACAGGGTCGCCAGTTCGTTCAAGGAGCAGTGAGATGAACCAAGGACCGGCGCTTGCCTGCGCCCTGGGGATCGCCTGCCTCGCCCTGCCGGCCCAGGCGCTGGACCTGCGCCAGGCCTGGGACCTGCTGCAATACCAGGGGCCGATCTACCGCTCCGCCGCCAACGAGAAGGCCGCCGCCGCCGAGAACCGCGCCCTCGGCCGCGCCGGCCTGCTGCCGCAGGTCGGCCTGAGCGCCTCCGGCAGCCGGATCGACGGCAGCCAGCGGCAGCCGGACGTCTTCGGCCGCAGCCGCGACAACAACCTGGACTACACCGCCCGGAGCGCCAGCGTGCAGCTGCGCCAACCGCTCTTCAACGGGCAGAAGCTGGCCGGCTACCGGCAGGGCGGCTACCAGGCCGACGCCGGCGCGGCGGTGTTCGACGCCAAGACCCAGGATGCCGCCGTGCAGCTGGCGGGGCGCTATTTCGACGTGCTGCTCGCCCACCAGACCATCGAGCTGGCCGCGACCAAGCTGCGCGCCTTCGAGGAGCAGGTGGCCTCGACCCGCCGGCGTCTGGAGCTTGGCGATGGCACGGTCACCGACGTCGACGAGGCGGTCGCCCGGCGCGACCTGGCGAGCGCCGAACTGCTCGAGGCCCGGGACAACCTGCAGGTGACCCGGCGACGCCTGCAGGAGTTTCTCGGCGAAGCCCCCGAGCACATCGCCACCCTGCAGGAGCGCTTCGCCACGCCGCCGCTGCAGCCTGCCGAGCTCGCCGACTGGATCGCCAGGGCCGGCAGCGACAACCCCGCGGTCCGCGCCCGGCGCCTCGGCGTCGCGGTCGCCGAGCAGGAAGTGGCCAAGGCCCGCGCCGGCCACTGGCCGACTCTCGACCTGGTGCTCGGCTACACCGCGGCGGACAGCGACTCGCTGTCCACCGTGGACCAGCGCAACCGCTACGGCTCGATCGGCCTGGAAATGAACATGCCGCTGTTCAGCGGCGGCTACACCAGCGCCCGCGTGCGCCAGACCAGCGCCAGCCGGGCACAGGCGGAGGACGACCTGAGCGTCGCCCGCGAGGCCATCGTTTCCGACACCACCCGCGAGTTCCAGAGCGTGCAGAGCGGCGAGGCGCGCATCCGCGCCCTGGAGACCGCCGTCAGGTCCGGCGAGAAGTCGCTGGACTCGGTAAGGAAGGGCTTCCTCGCCGGCACCAGCACCAACGTGGACATCCTCGACGCCGAGGAACTGGTGTACAGCGCGCGGCGCGACCTGTTCGAGGCCAAGCTGCGCTACCTGCTCTCCCGGCTGCGCCTGGCCGCCCTGGCCGGAGCCCTGGGCGTCGACGACATCGACCAGGCGAACGCCTACCTGGGACCGCGGCTGGCATTCTGAGCGGCGGCCCCGGCAAAACCTTGTAAAAACCCTTTTCTTGATCGAAACAGTCGGGTTTTCTAGGCTGGAAGCGTGACACCGGGCCCCTCTGACGGCTGACGCCGCCATGTCGGAGTCACAGTTGATGAAACTTCGACTGCAAGGAGGGGTCCATGACTGCCCTACATTCGTTCCTGTTCGCCGACTTCCTCGGCACCGCCACCTGGCTGTGGCTGGCGTTCTTCGCCGTGGTGATTTCCCTGCTGGTCTTCGACCTCGGCGTGCTGCACCGCGACCAGCACGAGATCGGCGTCAAGGAGAGCCTGCTGCTGTCGGCCGGCTACATCACCGTCGGCCTGCTGTTCGCGGTCTGGGTGTGGTTCCAGAAGGGCGGCGACGCCGGCATGGACTACCTGACCGGCTTCCTGATCGAGAAGTCGCTGTCGATGGACAACGTGTTCCTGATGGCGGTGATCTTCAGCTTCCTCGGCATTCCGCGCCGCTACCAGCACAAGGTGCTGTTCTGGGGCATCCTCGGGGTGATCGTGCTGCGCGCCGTGATGATCGGCCTGGGCGCCGCGCTGATCCACCAGTTCAGCTGGATCCTCTACGTGTTCGGCGTGTTCCTGGTGCTCACCGGCGTGCGCATGCTGTTCGCCCGGGTCGATGAGACCCCGGACCTGGAGAACAACCTGCTGGTGCGCTTCCTGCGCAGCCACCTGCGCATCACCGACCGCCTGCACGAGCAGCGCTTCTTCGTGCGCCAGCCCGACGCCAGCGGCAGGCCGGTGCTGTGGATCACCCCGCTGTTCCTCGCCCTGATCCTCATCGAGTGCGCCGACGTGGTGTTCGCGGTGGACAGCGTGCCGGCGATCTTCGCCATCACCCAGGACCCGTTCATCGTCTACACCTCGAACATCTTCGCCATCCTCGGCCTGCGCGCGCTGTACTTCGCCCTCGCCGCGCTGATCCACCGCTTCGCCTACCTGAAGTACGCCCTGGCGCTGGTGCTGGTGTTCATCGGCGGCAAGATCTTCCTGGTCGGCATCATCGGCAAGATCCCGGCGGCGCTGTCGCTCGGCGTGACCCTGACCCTGCTGATCGGCGGCGTGCTGGTGTCGCTGTGGAAGACCCGCCACGCGGCCGGCGACGCCACCCGCGCTAGCCAGCAGTGACCTCGCTGGAGAAGCGCTGCACTACGTCGACCACCCGTCCGGCGCCGTCGTGGATCTGGCGGATCGCGGTGCCGGCCTCGTTGGCCAGGCGCACGCCGTCCTCCACCTGGCTCAGGCTGGCGGCCATGCCCTGCATCACCTCGCCGGCCTGCTGGTGGATCGCGCCGATCAGTTCGGTGATCGAGCCGGTGGCCTGCGCGGTGCTGCCGGCCAGGCTGCGTACCTCGGCGGCGACCACCGCGAAGCCCTGGCCGCTGGAGCCGGCGCGCGCCGCCTCGATGGCGGCGTTGAGCGACAGCAGGTTGGTCTGCTGGGCGATGTTCTGGATCGAGTCGACGATCGCCGTGATCTGCTGGATGCGCTGCTCCAGGCGCTCGACCTGACTCACCGAGGTGCGTACCCGCTCGGCCAGCGCGTGCATGCGCTCGGTCGCATCGAGGATCACCCGCTGGCCGGACATCGACAGCTGCTCGGTTTCCCGGGCGATCTGGTAGGCGGTCTGCGCGCTGTGCCGCTCGGCCGCGTGGCGGCGGACCTGCTCGCTGATGTCGCTGGCGAACTTGATCACCTGGTAGGGGCGGCCCTGCTCGTCGAGCACCGGGTTGTAGGTGGCCTCCAGCCAGATCGGCTGGCCGCCCCTGGTGACCCGCTCGCACTCGCCGGAGAAGAACTGGCCGCTGCGCAGGCGCTCCCAGAAGGCGCGGTAGTCGGCGGAAGCACGGTAGTCCGGGCGGCAGAACTGCGCATGCGGCTTGCCGAGAATCTCTTCCAGGCGATAGCCCATGGCGGCGAGGAAGTTGGCGTTGGCATCCACCACCCGTCCGTCCATGTCGAACTGCACCACCGCCATCGAGCGGTTCAGCGCGTCGAGCAGGTTGCGCGCGTGGCTGGACTCGCGCACCCGCTCGCTGGTGTCGCTGGCGACCTTGAGCACCCGCTCGATCTGGCCGCGCTCGTCCTGCACCGGCACGTAGGTGGCCTCCAGCCAGATCGGCTGGCCGTCCGCGCGGCGACGTTCGAACACCCCGCCGAAGGATTCGCCCTGGCGCAGGCGCTCCCAGAAGTGCGGGTACTCCTCGCTCTGCGCATAGTCCGGCGGGCAGAAGTCGCGGTGGTGGACGCTACCGATCCGTTCGGCGGAGCAGCCGACCAGCTCGCAGAAGCGCTCGTTGGCGGCCCGGACGGTACCGTCCAGGTTGAACTCGACCATCGCCACGGCGCGGTCGATCGACTTGAACAGCTCCCTGTAGCGCCGCGGCTGACCGGGCAGGGAGCGGAGGAAACGTAGCATCAGACAATCCCCACGGAACGGAAGAGGTGGAAAGCACCGCGGGCTCGGCCGGTCAGCAGCAGGCCGGCCATGGCGGCAGACGGGACGTCTTTGTGCCTTTCGCCAGCGACGACAGGGTGGCGACAGACCTGTACATAACATTTACAAATAACCAAAAGATTGTACAGAAAAATTCGGTAGAACCCGGCGACGAGCGCTGCACTCCGGCGCGCGATCTGCCCGCCAGCGCGGCGCGATGCTAGGATGCGCGCCCTATGCGCATCCACGACCTGACCTCCCGCCTCGCCGCCAGCGGCGCCCAGCCCTGCCACAGCACCCGCATCCTGCGCGCCTGGCTGGCCGGCCGGCCGCTGGACAGCGGCCCGCGCAACCGCCCGGCCGCGGATTTTTTCCCGCTGTCGGTGCGCGCGGCGCTGCCGCAGCTCGACGCCGAGATCGCCGGCCTGGCCCGGCTGCGCTCCGAGCACCCCGGCGCCGACGGCTCGGCGCGCCTGCTGGTCGAACTCAACGACGGGCAGATGGTGGAGAGCGTGCTGCTGCCCCGCGACGGCCTGTGCGTGTCGACCCAGGTCGGCTGCGCGGTTGGCTGCGTGTTCTGCATGACCGGCAAGAGCGGCCTGCTGCGCCAGGTCGGCAGCGCCGAGATCGTCGCCCAGGTGGCTCTGGCGCGGCGCTTCCGCCCGGTGAAGAAGGTGGTGTTCATGGGCATGGGCGAGCCGGCGCACAACCTCGACAACGTGCTGGAGGCCATCCACCTGCTCGGCACCGAGGGCGGCATCGGCCACAAGAACCTGGTGTTCTCCACGGTGGGCGATCCGCGCGTGTTCGAGCGCCTGCCCGGGGAGCGGGTCAAGCCGGCGCTGGCGCTGTCGCTGCACACCACCAACGCCGAACTGCGCCGCGAGCTGCTGCCGCGCGCGCCGCAGATCGATCCCGAGGAGCTGGTCGCGCAGGGCGAGGCCTACGCCCGCGCGGTCGGCTACCCGATCCAGTACCAGTGGACGCTGCTCAGGGGCATCAACGACAGCGTCGAGGAAATGGACGGCATCCTGCGCCTGCTCAGGGGCAAGTACGCGGTGATGAACCTGATCCCCTACAACAGCCTGGAAGGCGACGACTTCCAGCGTCCCGACGGCGAGCGCATCGTGCAGATAGTGCGCTACCTGCACAGCCGGGGCGTGCTGACCAAGGTGCGCAACAGCGCCGGACAGGACGTCGACGGCGGCTGCGGCCAGCTGCGCGCGCGGGCCGAGGTGGTGAGGAGCCGCCGCCAGCCGCGCTGACCCGCGGCGGACGGCGAGCGCCGTCTCAGGTGGCGCTGCCGCTGGCCACCGGCGTGCCGGTCGCCGGGGCCGGGGGCAGCGCACCCGGCACGCCCCAGATGCCGCCCAGGCTCTGCAGCAGCGATCCGGCCAGGCCCTGGTTGCCGAGGAACTGCAGCAGGATGGAAGCAAACTGGCCGACCAGGCTGCTTTCCATGCCCAGCCCCGTGAAGGTTCTGGCGACGCCCGCCAGGCTGTCGACCGGCGCTGCCGGCTGCGGGGCCTGGCTGGCGCCGCCGCCGAGCAGGCCGCTCAGCACGCCCAGCCGACCGAGCATGCCGCTGGCGCCGCTGTCGGCGCCGGCGGGGTTGCCGCCCAGCAGCGCCAGCCCCGGCACCGCACCGGCCAGCTGGGCGTACTGGTCGCCGGCCAGCTGGCTCTGCGCCAGGCCGAGCAGCGCGCCGACCCCGCCCATCGCCTGCTGCGGCGTCACCTGCAGGGCGCCCAGCTGCTCGATCAGCGCCAGGGTCTGCGGATTGGCCAGACGGCCGAGGGCGGCGGCGGCCCCGGGCAGCGCCGAGGAGGCCGCGCCCGCCGGGGCGGAGACCGCCGGGGCGCCCGCTGGCGCCGGAGCGACCGCCTCCTGCGCCGGCGCGTTGCCGACCGGCGGCGTCACCTGCAGGGCAGGGTCCGCCGGGACCGGGGACACCCGGACGGTGTCCCCGCCGGCGGCGGCGAACGCCGGTGCGCTCGCCACGAGCAGCAGGACGGAGAGGCTGAGAGGGCGAAGCAGGGGCATGGAACGGACCTCGAGGAAAGGAAGGCAGACCAGCCTCTGACCACGCCGCCGGCACAAATGCTGAGCAGCCGGCGGAAAATCCGGCGAACGGCCCGCTGGCACGCTGCTGCACGCCGCAGGCCGGCTGTCCTACACTGAGCAGCGCCGACCGTCGCCAGGGGGTGTCATGGAGCTGCTGAAACAGAAGATCCGCGAACAGGGCGTCGTGCTGTCCGCCCAGGTGCTCAAGGTGGATGCCTTCCTCAACCACCAGGTCGACCCCGTGCTGATGCAGCAGGTCGGCGTCGAGTTCGCCCGCCGCTTCGCCGGGCAGGACATCGACAAGGTGCTGACCATCGAGGCCTCGGGCATCGCCCCGGCGCTGATGACCGCGCTGGCCCTCGGCGTGCCCATGCTGTTCGCCCGCAAGCAGCAGTCGCTGACCCTCGGCGGCGAGCTGCTGACCGCGCGGGTGTACTCCTTCACCAAGCAGGTGGAGAGCACCATCGCCGTCGCCGCCAGCCACCTCGCCGCCGGCGAGCGGGTGCTGATCGTCGACGACTTCCTCGCCCACGGCCAGGCGGCGCGGGGCCTGGCGACCATCGTCGAGCAGGCCGGCGCGCGGGTGGCCGGCATCGGCATCGTCATCGAGAAGTCGTTCCAGCCCGGTCGCGGCGAACTGGCGCGGCTCGGCTACCGGGTCGAGTCGCTGGCGCGCATCGCCTCGCTGGAGGGCGGCGCGGTGCGCTTCCTCGACTGAGCCGCCGCGCGGGCACAAAAAAGCCGCCCGCAGGCGGCTCTTTCGCGATACCGGCGAAAATTACATGCCGGCCATCTTGTGGATCGCGCCCAGCAGCTCGTCGTCGGAGCAGTCGGCGCAGGTGCCCTTCGGCGGCATGGCGTTGCGGCCGGCGATGGCCGACTTCAGCAGCGCATCGATACCACCGCGCTCGCTGGCGCGGGCCTTCCAGTCGGCCGCGTCGCCGATCTTCGGCGCGCCCAGCACGCCGGCGCTGTGGCAGGCGCCGCAGTACTTGGCGACCACGTCGTCGGCGCTGCGCGCACCGCCGCCGGCAGCGGCAGCCACGGCACCCACGCCCTTGCACTCCTGGCCGGCGATGCACACTTCGCCTACCGGCTTCAGACGTTCGGCGATGGCGTCATCGCTCGCGGCCTGGGCGCCAACCGCCCACAGGGCCAGCACGGCAGCCTGGGCTGCCAAGACTTTCTTGATCAGGTTCACCCTTACACCCTCTATGGCTAGTCACGCCCGGGGCGGTAGGGCCGCGCGGGCGGCGGCAGTATAACGGCAAAGCGAAGCCTGCCGAAACAACCCCGATGGTCGCAGGGCCTTGCTGCCAAAGGCCCGGCCCATCAGCCTCGGCGGGTCAGAAGTTGGCCGGCGTGGTGGCGCTGATCAGCCGGGCCGGCACGTCGAACGGATTGCGGAAACGGTGCGGCTGGTCGCTGCGGAAGTAGTAGCTGTCGCCGCTCTCGAGGATGTACACCTCCTCGCCGACGGTCAGCTCGAGACGCCCGGCGACCAGCACGCCGGCCTCCTCGCCCTCGTGGTTGAGCATCTCCATGCCGGTGTCGGTGCCCGGGGGATAGGTCTCGTCGAGGAACGACATGATCCGGTTGGGGAACATGCGGCCGACCAGCTTCATGGTCACCGCGCCGCTGCCGATGTCGATCAGCTCGTCGGACTTGTACACCACCTGGGTCTGGTTGCCCTCCTCGAGGTCCATGGAGAAGAACTCCACCAGCGACATGGGGATGCCGCCGAGCACCTTCTTCAGCGAACTGATCGACGGGCTGACGCTGTTCTTCTCGATCATCGAGATGGTGCTGTTGGTCACACCCGCGCGCTTGGCCAACTCGCGCTGGGACAGGCCTTTGAGTTTGCGGATCGCGTGCAGACGGGCGCCGACGTCCAAGGCTGGAGACCTCCACGGTCATTCGGGATCAGGGATGAATATGACAATGATGGCAAGCACGTTCAGTATTTACAACACGAACGCCCCGCGCGGCAGGCCGGGCGGGGTGGCGGGAGGGGGCCGGCAAGCGGGCCGCAGGCCCGCCGTGGCGAGGGCTCAGGCGGGCCCGGAGTAGTGGCGCGGCACCCGCTTGAGGTTGCAGAACAGTTGGTAGGGAATGGTCCCGGCCGCCGCCGCCACCTCGCTGGCCGGCACCTGCGCGCCCCACAGCTCGACCCGGCTGCCGAGGCCGGCCTGCGGCAGGTCGGTCAGATCGACGGTGAGCATGTCCATCGACACCCGGCCGATCAGTGACGTGCGCACGCCGTCCACCGCCACCGGGGTGCCGCTCGGCGCGTGGCGCGGGTAGCCGTCGGCGTAGCCCATGGCCACCACGCCGACGCGGGTCGGCCGGGCGCTGACGAAGCGCGCGCCGTAGCCGACCGGCTCGCCGGCGGGCAGCTCGCGCACGGCGATGATCTGCGACTCCAGGGTCATCACCGGCCGCAGGCGCGCCGCCTGGGCCTGCGCCTGCTCGAAGGGCGTGGCGCCGTAGAGCATGATCCCCGGACGCACCCAGTCGCTGGGAACCTCGGGCCAGCCGAGCAGTGCCGGCGAGTTGCGCAGGCTGACCTCGCCGCCGAGCCCGGCCGTGGCGGCGCGGAACGCGGCCAACTGCTCGGCGGTGCGCGGGCAGTCGAGTTCGTCGGCGCGGGCGAAGTGGCTCATCAGCACGATCCTGTCCACCTTGCCGCTGGCCAGCAGCCGGGCGTGGGCGGCGCGGTACTCCTCGGGATGCAGGCCGACCCGGTGCATGCCCGAATCCAGCTTCAGCCACACGCTCAGCGGCCGCGCCAGCGCGGTGCGCTCGATGGCCTCCAGCTGCCAGGCCGAGTGCACCACGCACCACAGCTGGTGCTCGGCGATCAGCGCCAGCTCGTCGGCCGCGAAGAAGCCTTCGAGCAGCAGGATCGGCGCGCGAATGCCGGCCGCGCGCAGCTCCAGCGCCTCCTCGATGCAGGCCACGGCGAAGCCGTCGGCCTCCTCCGCCAGCGCCTCGGCGCAGCGCACCGCGCCGTGGCCGTAGGCATCGGCCTTGACCACGGCGAGGGCACGGGCGCCGCCGAGTTCGCGGGCCAGGCGGTAGTTGTGACGCAGGGCGTCGAGATCGATCAGGGCACGGGCTGGACGCATGGCAGGTCTTCTTGTGATGAAAAAAAGCCCGGCGCAACCGGCCGGGCAAAGCAAGGGTCAGGGCAGCGCGGCCACCACGGTCATCTCGACACGGGCGCGCGGGTCGTACAGTTTCGCCTCGACGCAGGTGCGTGCCGGTGCGCAGCCGGCCGGCAGCCAGGCGTCCCACACCGCGTTCATCCCGGCGTAATCGGCCAGGTCGGTGAGGTGGATGGTCACCGCCAGCAGGCGCGACTTGTCGCTGCCGGCCTCGGCGAGCAGGCGCTCGATGCTGGCCAGGGTCTCGGTGGTCTGCTGCTGGATGTCGCCGGCGTAGTCGTCGGCCAGTTGGCCCGCCAGGTAGACGGTGCCGTTGTGGACGACGATCTCGCTGTAGCGGGTCTCAGTGTGCAGGCGCTGGATGGGCATTGGGGGTGTTCTCCTTGGAAGAGCCGTAGCGGGAAATGTCCAGGCCCTGCGGGCTGATCTGCGGGCGCTTTTTCGCCATCAGGTCGGCGAGCAGGCGGCCGGAGCCGCAGGCCATGGTCCAGCCAAGGGTACCGTGTCCGGTGTTGAGGAACAGGTTGCGGTAGCGGGTGGCGCCGACGATCGGGGTGCCGTCCGGGGTCGCCGGGCGCAGGCCGGTCCAGAACTCGGCGCGCGCCAGGTCGCCGCCCTGCGGGTACAGGTCGCGGGTGATCATCTCCAGGGTCTCGCGCCGGCGCGGGTTGAGCGACAGGTCGAAACCGGCGATCTCGGCCATGCCGCCGACGCGGATGCGGTCGTCGAAGCGGGTGATCGCCACCTTGTAGGTCTCGTCGAGGATGGTCGAGGTCGGCGCCATGGCCGCATCGGTGATCGGCACGGTCAGCGAGTAGCCCTTCAGCGGGTACACCGGCGCCCTGATCCCCAGCGGCTTGAGCAGCTGCGGCGAGTAGCTGCCGAGGGCCAGCACGTAGTGGTCGGCGGTTTCCAGCTGGCCGTCGATCCACACCCCGTTGATGCGCTCGCCGGCATGGTCGAGGCGCTCGATGGTGCGGCCGAAGCGGAACTCGACGCCGAGGCTGCGGGCCATCTCGGCCAGCCGGCTGGTGAACAGGAAGCAGTCGCCGGTCTGGTCGTTGGGCAGGCGCAGGGCGCCGGCCAGCTTGTCGGAAACCTTGGCCAGCGCCGGCTCGACGCGGGCGATGCCGGCGCGGTCGAGCACCTCGTAGGGCACCCCGGCCTGCTCGAGCACGGCGATGTCCTTGGCCGCGGCGTCGACCTGGGCCTGGGTGCGGAACAGCTGGGTGGTGCCGAGGCGGCGGCCCTCGTAGGCGATGCCGGTCTCGGCACGCAGCTCGTCGAGGCAGTCGCGGCTGTACTCGGCCAGGCGCACCATGCGCTCCTTGTTCACCGCATAGCGCGAGGCGGTGCAGTTGCGCAGCATCTGCGCCATCCACAGGTACTGGTCGAGGCTGGCGGTCGGCCTGATGGCCAGCGGCGCATGGCGCTGCAGCAGCCACTTCATGGCCTTCAGCGGGATGCCCGGGGCAGCCCACGGCGAGGCGTAGCCGGGCGACACCTGGCCGGCGTTGGCATAGCTGGTTTCCAGGGCCACGCCGTCCTGGCGGTCGACGACCACCACCTCGAACCCGGCGCGGGCCAGGTAGTACGCGCTGGCGGTGCCGACCACACCGCTGCCAAGGACCAGAACTCGCATGCTTGCCTCCCGCACCCGCCACCGCGAATGAGCTGTTGTTGTGGGCTTCGATGGGCGCAGTATAGGAACGCCGCTCCAGAAATATTCACTGTTCTTCAGGCGATTTCTGGCGATAATTCTCGGCAAAAACCCATTTCACGGAGTGGCATCCACCATGAACGAGGGCATCAAGAAGGGCCGGCGCGACCTCGACCGCACCGACCGCAGCATCCTGCGCATCCTCCAGCAGGAGGGGCGGATTTCCTTCACCGAGCTGGGCGAGCGGGTCAACCTGTCGACCACCCCGTGCACCGAGCGGGTGCGCCGCCTGGAGCGCGACGGGGTGATCCTCGGCTACCACGCCAGGCTCAATCCGCAGCTGCTGCGCGCGGGCCTCTTGGTGTTCGTCGAGCTGAGCCTGGACTACAAGTCCGGCGACACCTTCGAGGAGTTCCGCCGCGCGGTGCTCAAGCTGCCGCAGGTGCTGGAGTGCCACCTGGTGTCCGGCGAGTTCGACTACCTGATCAAGGCGCGCATCTCGGAGATGGCCTCCTACCGCAAGCTGCTCGGCGACATCCTGCTCAAGCTGCCGCACGTGCGCGAGTCGAAGAGCTACATCGTCATGGAGGAGGTCAAGGAGACCCTGGCGCTGCCGGTGCCGGACTGAGCGCCCCCCGGAAACGACAATGCCCGCATCCGGAGATGCGGGCATTGCGTCACGGCGCGACTCGGAGCGTCAGGGTTTCGCCGCCAGCGACGCAGCGGCCGGCTTGGCGAAGTACTCGCGGGTCAGGCGGATCACCACCGGGCTGAGCAGCACCAGGGCGATCAGGTTGGGGATGGCCATCAGGCCGTTGAGGGTGTCGGACAGCAGCCAGGCGAAGTCCAGCTGGGCGACGGCGCCGAAGGGGATGGCCAGCACCCAGAGGATGCGGAACGGCAGGATCGCCCGGGTGCCGACCAGGTATTCCCAGCAGCGCTCGCCGTAGTAGCTCCAGCCGAGGATGGTGGTGTAGCTGAACACCATCAGGGCCACGGCCAGCAGGTACTGGCCGACGCCGGGCAGGGCGCTCTCGAAGGCCGCGCTGGACAGCGCCGCGCCGCTGGCGCCGCTGGTCCAGGCGCCGGTGGTGAGGATCACCAGGGCGGTCATGCTGCACACCACGATGGTGTCGATGAAGGTGCCGAGCATGCCGATCAGCCCCGAGCGCACCGAGCTGTGGGTGGTGCCGGCGGCCTGGGCGATGCCTGCGGTGCCCAGCCCCGCCTCGTTGGAGAAGATGCCGCGGGCCACGCCGAAGCGGATCGCCGCCATCACCGCCGCGCCGGCGAAGCCGCCGGTGGCCGCCGCCGGGTTGAAGGCGTGCTCGAAGATCAGCGCGAAGGCGCCGGGAATGGCCTCGGCGTTGAGGGCCAGCACGGTCAGCGCGGCGATGATGTAGCCCACGCACATGGCCGGCACCAGGGCCTCGGCGACCTTGCCGATGCGCTTGATGCCGCCGAGGATGACCACGCCGGTGATGACCATGGTCACCACGCCGGTGACCCAGTCCGGCACGCCGAAGGAGCCGCTGAGGGCGTCGGCCATGCTGTTGACCTGCACCATGTTGCCGATGCCGAAGCCGGCCAGGCCGCCGAACAGGGCGAAGGCGCCGCCCAGCCAGGCCCACTTCCTGCCCAGGCCGTTCTTGATCGCGTACATCGGCCCGCCGACGTGCTCGCCGCGCTCGTCCTTCTCGCGGTAGTGCACGGCCAGCACCACCTCGCTGTACTTGGTGGCCATGCCGACCAGCGCGGTGCACCACATCCAGAACACCGCGCCCGGGCCGCCGAGGAAGATCGCGGTGGCCACGCCGGCGATGTTGCCGGTGCCCACGGTGGCGGCCAGGCAGGTCATCAGCGCCTGGAACGGGCTGATCTCGCCGGAGCCGTCGTCGTCCTTCTTGCGCCCCTGCCAGAGCAGGCCGAAGGCGGTGGCGATCCTGGCCAGCGGCATGAACCTGAGACCCAGCATCAGGAACAGGCCGGTGCCGAGGATCAGCACCAGCATGGGCGGCCCCCAGACCAGGCCATTGAGACTATTCACTACAGTGTTCAGGAATTCCATCAGGGGGTTCTCTTTGCTCTTGTCGATGGGGTGAAGGCAGCGGCTGCCTTGCGCGGGGCTCCGTAGCACGGGCTGTGCCAGCGATCGCCGGCGCCTCGCGCCGCGCAGCGGTCGCAGTGATTATTCAGGCCGGGATAGCGAATCCACCAGATCAGCATCGCTGTCGAAGCGAACGACAGGCCTTTCACCTGCCTTTCTGCAGGATAACGGCAGAAAACTCCATGAAAAAATCCGCGTCTCTCCCTGCAGGCCGCAGCCGGCGGGGCGTCCGGCAGCTGTTGGTCGCCGCGCCCTGCCGGCCTATGCTGAGGGCTCAGCCACTGCCTGTTGCCCAAATGCCCAGCCACAGCCCCGAGCATGCCCCATCGTGGTACGCCGCCAGCGTCAACCGTCACCTGGAGTTACCTTCACAGGCGGGGGAAACGCGCGCCGATGTGTGCATCGTCGGCGGCGGCTACACCGGCCTGAACTGCGCCATCGAGCTGGCCCGCCGCGGCTACGCGGTGGTGCTGCTGGAGGCGCGGCTGATCGGCTGGGGCGCCAGCGGGCGCAACGGCGGCCAGCTGATCCGCGGCGTCGGCCACGACGTCGAGCGCTTCCGCCCGCTGCTCGGCGACGCCGGCGTGCGCCGCCTCAAGCTGTACGGCCTGGAGGCGGTCGAGCTGGTGCGCCGGCGTATCGAGGAGTTCGCCATCGACTGCGACCTGCGCTGGGGCTACTGCGACCTGGCCAACCGCCCCGAGCACCTGGAGGGCTTCCGCCAGGCCCGCGACGAACTGCTGGAGCTGGGCTACCGCCACGAGCTGCGCCTGCTGCAGCCGGGCGAGATGCACCAGGTGGTCGGCTCCGACCGCTACTGCGGCGGGCTGATCGACATGGGCTCCGGGCACCTGCACCCGCTCGAGCTGGCCCTCGGCGAGGCAGCGGCGGCGACGGGCCTGGGCGCGCGGCTGTTCGAGCGCTCGGCGGCGACACGCATCGACTACGGCGCGCAGGTGCGCGTGCACACGGCGCACGGCGTGGTGCGCGCCGACCGGCTGATCCTCGCCTGCAACGCCTATCTCGCCGGCCTGCAGTCGCAGCTGGCCGGCAAGGTGCTGCCGGCCGGCAGCTACATCGTCGCCACCGCGCCGCTGGGCGAGGAACGCGCGCGGCAGCTGATCCCCCGCGACATGGCGCTGTGCGACCAGCGCGTGGCGCTGGACTACTACCGGCTGTCGCGCGATCGCCGCCTGCTGTTCGGCGGCGCCTGCCACTACTCCGGGCGCGATCCGGCGGACATCGCCGCCTACATGCGGCCGAAGATGCTCAGGGTGTTTCCACAGCTGGCGGACGTGGCCATCGACTACGCCTGGGGCGGGATGATCGGCATCGGCGCCAACCGCCTGCCGCAGCTCGGCCGCCTGCCCGACCAGCCGAACGTCTGGTACGCCCAGGCCTACTCCGGCCACGGTCTCAACGCCAGCCACCTGGCCGCGCAGTTGCTGGCCCAGGCCATCCACGGCGAGGACAGCGCCGGCTTCGAGCTGTTCGCCCGGGTGCCGCACCCGACCTTCCCCGGCGGCCCGCTGCTGCGCGCGCCGCTGCTGGCCCTCGGCATGCTCTGGGAGCGCCTCAAGGAGCGCCTGTAGATCACTGACTCACGAGGAAGTGGTGCGCATGGCGCACCCTACGGCGGGAGGCTCAACCGCAGGGTGCGCCGCGCGCACCACGCAGGCGCCTGTCAGGCCAGGCTGCGCCATTGCCCGCCCTACCCCGCGTCGCCGCGCAGCTCGAAGGCGCCGCGGCGCAGGGCCAGGACCAGGAACAGCGCCGCGCCGCCGGCCAGCAGCAGCGGCAGGCCGTGGCCGCTCAGCCACTGGCTGGCAGCGCCGGTGGACAGCGGACCGAGCAGGCAGCCGGTCCCCCACAACAGGGCGATGTGGGCGTTGGCGCGCACCAGGGCGTCGTCGCGGTAGCGCGCGCCGACCAGCACCAGCGCCAGGGTGTACAGCCCGCCGGCGCTGGCCCCCAGCAGCGGCAGCAGCAGCCAGACCAGCGGCGAATGCAGCGCCAGCGGCAGGGCCAGGCTGCTGGCCAGCAGCAGCAGGCCGCAGGCGCGCAGCAGCGCAGGGCGCGGCAGGCGGTCGGCGAGCAGGCCGAGCGGCAGCTGCAGCAGGGCGTTACCCAGCACCAGCGCACCGAGCATGTGCAGCGCGCGCCCCTGGGCGATGCCCTCGTGCAGCAGGTACACCGGCAGCAGGGTCAGCGCCAGGGCGTCGAAGGCGGCGAACAGCACCACCGCCCAGGCGATCGCCGGCTGGCCGCGGCAGAACGCCGCCAGGCCGCCGCCGGCCAGCGCCTGGTGGCCGACCTGCGGCGCGCCGCCGCGGCCGAGCAGCAGCAGGCAGCCGGCCACCAGCAGCGCGGCGGCCAGCCACAGCGCCTGGTCGCCGGCGGAGCCGAGAACGCCGAGCAACAGCGGCCCGCACAGCTGGCTGAGGGCGAAACCGGTGCCGTACAGCGCCACCAGGCGGCCGCGCCAGGCGTCGCTGGCCAGCTGGTTGATCCAGCTCTCGCCGAGCACGAACACCACGGTCAGCGAGACACCCAGCAGCAGGCGCAGCAGCAACCACAGCCCGTAGTCCGGCCACAGCGCCAGCGCCGCCACGGACAGGGCGCTGAGCAGCAGGCTCAGCTGCAGGCTGCGCGGCGTGCCGCACAGGGCGGCGAAGGCGTGGGTCAGGCGCGCGCCGAGCAGCACGCCGAGCGCCGGCATGGCCGCCATCACGCCGATGGCGAACTGGCCGTAGCCCCAGGCGTCCAGGCGCAGCGACACCAGCGGCAGGCTGAGGCCCAGGGCCAGGCCGACCAGCACCACCGCTCCGGTCACCGCACAGTAGGTAGCCCAGCGCACGCCTGCCCTCCTCGCCACAACGACGCGGCCGGACCTCCCGTAACGGGAAGCCCGGCCGTCTTCAGGCCCGCCGGCCGGCGGACTTACAGCTTGATCCAGGTCGCCTTGATCTCGGTGTACTTGTCGAAGGCGTGCAGCGACTTGTCGCGGCCGTTGCCCGACTGCTTGAAGCCGCCGAACGGCGCGGTCATGTCGCCGCCGTCGTACTGGTTGATCCACACGCTGCCGGCGCGCAGCGCCTTGGCGGCCAGGTGGGCCTTGGACAGGTTGCCGGTCCACAGCGCGGCGGCCAGCCCGTAGGGGGTGTCGTTGGCGATGCGGATGGCCTCGTCGAGGTCGTCGAAGGCGATCACCGACAGCACCGGGCCGAAGATCTCCTCGCGGGCGATCTTCATGGCGTTGCTCACCCCGTCGAACACCGTCGGCGCGACGAACACCCCGCCGGTCTCGGCCAGCACCCGGCCGCCGCCGCAGCGCAGCTGGGCGCCCTCGGCGTGGCCGGCGGCGATGTAGCCGAGCACGGTATTGAGCTGCTGCTCGTCGACCAGCGCGCCGACGTTGGTCGCCGGATCGAGCGGGTGGCCGGGCTGCCAGCGCTGCACTTCCTCGAGCAGCAGGGTCATGAACTGGTCCTTGATCGAGGCCTCCACCAGCAGGCGCGAGCCGGCGGTGCACACCTCGCCCTGGTTGAAGCAGATCGCGCTGGCCGCGGCACGGGCGGCGGCGCGCAGGTCGGGGGCATCGGCGCAGACGATGTTCGGGCTCTTGCCGCCGGCCTCCAGCCACACACGCTTCAGGTTCGACTCGCCGGCGTAGATCATCAGCTGCTTGGCGGTGCGCGTGGAGCCGGTGAACACCAGGGTGTCGACGTCCATGTGCAGCGCCAGCGCCTTGCCGACCGTGTGGCCGTAACCGGGCAGCACGTTGAGCACGCCAGCGGGGATGCCGGCCTCGACCGCCAGGCGGGCGATGCGGATCGCGGTCAGCGGCGACTTCTCCGAGGGCTTGAGCACCACCGAGTTGCCGGCGGCCAGCGCCGGACCGAGCTTCCAGCAGGCCATAAGCAGCGGGAAGTTCCACGGCACGATGGCGGCGACCACGCCGACCGGCTCGCGGGTGACCAGCCCCAGCTGGTCGTGCGGGGTCGGCGCCACCTCGTCGTAGAGCTTGTCGATGGCCTCGGCGCACCAGCGGATGGCGCGCACCGCGGCCGGCAGGTCGACCTTCAGGGCGTCGCCGATCGGCTTGCCCATGTCGAGGGTCTCGAGCAGCGCCAGCTCCTCGTCGTGGGCCTCGAGCAGGCCGGCGAAGCGCAGCAGCACCGCCTTGCGCCTGGCCGGCGCCATCCGCGACCAGGTTCCCGCCTCGAAGACGGCGCGGGCATCGGCGACCGCCCGCTCGGCGTCGGCGCCGTCGCAGCTGGCCACCCGGGCCAGCAGGCGGCCATCGATCGGACTGATGCAGTCGAAGGTCGCGCCGCACGCCGCCGGCGCGTACTCGCCATGGACGAAGGCCCGCCCCTCGATGTGCAGGATGCTGGCGCGGTGTTCCCATTCGATGCGGCTCGGATTGCTCATGTCCTGTGCTCCGGATGCGGTTGGTCGGAACATCATGGCCGCTGGGGGAAAAGCTGCGCAAGCCGGCGGGGAAAAATCGCCGGCAAGAAAAAACCCGCCACGAGGGGCGGGTTTCTTCTTCAAGGGCCGGATCAATTACTTGATCTTGGCTTCCTTGTAGATCACGTGCTTGCGAACGACCGGATCGTACTTCTTGATCTCGATCTTTTCGGGGGTGGTGCGCTTGTTCTTGTCGGTGGTGTAGAAGTGGCCGGTACCGGCGCTGGACACCAGACGGATCAGGTCACGCATGATGATGCTCCTTAGACTTTTTCGCCGCGGGTGCGGATTTCAGCCAGCACGGCGTCGATGCCGCGCTTGTCGATGACGCGCATGCCCTTGGCCGATACGCGCAGACGCACGAAACGCTTCTCGGACTCGACCCAGAAACGATGGTACTGCAGGTTCGGCAGGAAACGACGACGGGTTTTGTTGTTAGCGTGGGAAATGTTGTTCCCGGTAACCGGACCCTTACCGGTCACTTGACAGACTCTCGACATACCTCAGCCCTCTTGACCACATGCCCAACCCGGCATGGGTTGGCCGCTTGAATCGCTATGAATCTCAGTTTCTTCGGGGGTCTTACCGACCGCGCCAACGGCCTGAAAGGTCGGGCCCCAGAAAAGAGCGCAGTTTTATAGCAGAAAGCCGCCGCACCCGCAAGGCAGATGCAGCGCACCCGACCACCGGACGGGCAAGGAAAACAGGCCGCGCATTCTGTCAGATCCAGCCGTACTCGGCGAGCGAAACCGGCTCGCCGTCGCCGATCACGAAATGATCGAGCACCCGTACCTCGACCAGCGCCAGCGCCTCCTTGAGCTTCTGGGTCAGCTGGCGGTCGGCCTGGCTGGGCTCGGCCACCCCGGAGGGATGATTGTGGGTGAGGATCAGCGCGGCGGCGTTGTGCGCCAGGGCGCGCTTGACCACCTGGCGCGGGTAGACGCTGGCGCCGTCGATCGAGCCATGGAACAGCACCTCGAAGGCCAGCACGCGGTGGCGGGTGTCGAGGAACAGGCAGGCGAACACCTCGTGCGGCTCGTGGCGCAGGCGCGCCTTGAGGTAGTCGCGCACCGCCTGCGGGCTCTCCAGCGCCGAGTCGCGCTGCAGGCGCGCGGCCAGGTGGCGGCGGCCCATCTCCAGCACCGCCTGCAGCTGGGCGTACTTGGCCGGGCCGAGCCCAAGATGGGCGCTGAAGTCGTCCAGCCCGGCCTCCAGCAGCGGACGCAGGCCGCCGAACTCGGCCAGCAGGTGGCGCGCCAGGTCCACCGCGCTGCGCCCGGCCACCCCGGTGCGCAGGAAGATCGCCAGCAGCTCGGCATCGCTCAGTGCTGCGGCGCCCTGCGCCAGCAGCTTCTCCCGCGGCCGCTCGGCGGCCGGCCAGTCCCGGATGCTCATTCCCCACCTCCCTGTGTGCGGCGCGCCCCCATGGCGGCCGGCGCCCGCCCGGCTGCGCTGCCGGCGCGACTGGCGCTGTGCTATCTTAGCCCGCCCGATTTTCAACCCGGCGCCGGCCGTTGTGACCCCGTTCGCGACGCCGCGCAATCCACCTCCATCGCAGAATAAAAAGGCAGGCTCATGCAGCGGTTGCAGCGTAAACGCATCGTCCTGGGAGTCGGCGGCGGCATCGCCGCCTACAAGAGCGCCGAACTGATCCGCCGGCTGCGCGACCAGGGCGCCGAAGTGCGCGTGGTGATGACCCGCGCCGCCCGCGAGTTCATCACCCCGCTGACCCTGCAGGCGCTGTCCGGCCACCCGGTGTTCAACGACCTGCTCGACCCGGCCGCCGAGGCGGCCATGGGCCACATCGAGCTGGCCCGCTGGGCCGACCTGGTGCTGATCGCCCCGGCCACCGCCGACCTGATGGCGCGCCTGGCCCAGGGCATCGCCGACGACCTCTTGACCACCCTGGTGCTGGCCACCGACGCCCCGGTGGCGCTGGCCCCGGCGATGAACCAGGCGATGTGGCGCGACCCGGCGACCCAGGCCAACGCCGAGCTGCTGGTGCAGCGCGGCCTGCGCCTGTTCGGCCCCGACGCCGGCAGCCAGGCCTGCGGCGACGTCGGCCCCGGGCGCATGCTGGAGGCCGACGAGCTGGCGCAACGCGCCGCCGACTGCTTCGAGCGCGGCCTGCTCACCGGCTGCCGGGTGCTGATCACCGCCGGACCGACCCAGGAAGCCATCGACCCGGTGCGCTACATCACCAACCACAGCTCGGGCAAGATGGGCTTCGCCCTCGCCGAGGCCGCCGCCGAGGCCGGCGCCGCGGTGACCCTGGTCAGCGGCCCGGTGCACCTGGCCACCCCGCAGCGGGTCAGCCGGGTCAACGTGGTCAGCGCCCGCGACATGCTGGCCGCCTGCGAGGCGGCGATGCCCTGCGACATCCTGATCGCCGCCGCCGCAGTGGCCGACTACCGCCCCGAGGTGATCGCCGCGCAGAAGATGAAGAAGGACCCGGGCAGCGACGACGGCCTGACCCTGCGCATGGTGCGCAACCCGGACATCCTCGCCACCCTCGCCACCCGCGCCGACCGGCCGTTCAGCGTCGGCTTCGCCGCCGAGACCGAGAACCTGCTCGACTACGCGGCGCGCAAGCTCAGGGACAAGAACCTCGACCTGATCGTCGCCAACGACGTGGCCAACCCGAGCATCGGCTTCAACAGCGAGGAGAACGCGATCACCATCATCGACCGCCAGCTCGCGCAGAATAGTTTTCCGCAGACCAGCAAGGGCAAGATCGCCCGCCAGCTGATCGCCTTCATCGCCGAACGCTACCACCGGAACTGACTCCCGATGCACACACTGCAAGCCCGCATCCTCGATCCGCGCCTGGGCCGCGACTTCCCGCTGCCCGAGTACGCCACGCCCGGCTCCGCCGGCCTCGACCTGCGCGCCATGCTGCAGGAGGCGCTGACCCTCGAGCCCGGACAGACCGTGCTGATCCCCACCGGACTGGCCATCCACGTCGCCGACCCGGGGCTGGCCGCGCTGATCCTGCCGCGCTCGGGCCTGGGCCACAAGCACGGCATCGTCCTCGGCAACCTGGTCGGCCTGATCGACTCCGACTACCAGGGCGAACTGATGGTGTCCTGCTGGAACCGCGGGCAGAGCGCCTTCACCATCGCCGTCGGCGAGCGCCTGGCCCAGCTGGTGCTGGTGCCGGTGGTGCAGGCGCGCTTCGAGCTGGTCGAGCAGTTCGACGACAGCCAGCGCGGCGCCGGCGGCTTCGGCCACAGCGGTCGCCACTGAGCGTTCTTCCACCCCTTCGCGCCGAGTCGCCCATGAAGTCGACCTCCCTCCTGCGCACCCGCCTCCTGCCGGTCGCCGCCGGCAGCCTGCTCGGCCTGCTGGCCGGCAGCGGCCTGCTGCTCCACGCCGGGCAGCAGGCCAGCACGGAAAACCGCCAGCAACTGCTCGCCGCCTGGGCCGCCGGTCCGCTCGGCGCCCTGCAGCAGGGCCTCCACCAGCTCGGCCGGGACACCCGCGACGCCGCCGGCCAGGCCGAGCTGCTCGCCGCCCTGGCCGGCGACCCCGCCAGCCGAGAGACCGCCACCCGGCACCTGCTCGCCCACCGCAGCGACCTGATCGACGCCCAGCTCAACCGGGTCGGCGCCGCCCAGATCGACGAATCGCGGGCGGCACCGCTCAACTTCGCCGCCCTCGACCTGCTGCGCCGCGCCGAACAGGGGCCACCGCCAGCCCCCGAGGCCTACCGGGTCGGCGAGCGCTGGCTGCTGTACAGCGCGGCCGCGGTCGCCGATGCCGGCGGCCGGGTGCAGGGCACCCTGCTGCTGGTACGCGACCTGCAGCAGCTGCTCGAACGCCTGCCGCCGCTGCCGGCCGAGGTCGGCGAACTGCAGCTGCTGCAGCAGTATCCCGACGGCCCGGCGCAGCTGCTGCTGGCGCGCGGCAACGGCGGCGGCGAAGCGCACAGCTGGCCGACCGCCCACCCGCACTGGCAGCTCTCCCTGCGCCCCGGCAGCGCCCTGCAGCCGGCCGCGCCGGCGCCCTGGCAGGGACTGCTGGCCGGCCTGCTGGGGCTGGCCGGTGCCCTCGGTGGCGCGGCCCTGCAGCGCCGCCGCGAACCGCCGCGACCGGCTCCCGCACCGCTCATCCCCGCCGCGCGGACACCGAGCGACGGCCTCGGCGACCTCGATGCCCTGCTGGCCACCCTGCCGACCAGCGAACCGGCCGCCAAGCCGGCCGCACCCGCACCACTGCCCGCCGGCAAACCGCTGGCGGCGGACGTCTTCGACCTGCTCGACAGCGACAGCCTGTCGCCCACTCCGATGGAGCCTCCCGCCCCGATGAACACCTCCAACGTCCCGCAACTGCCGGCCGCGATCTTCCGCGCCTATGACATCCGCGGCGTGGTCGGCGACAGCCTGACCAGCGAAACCGCCTACTGGATCGGCCGCGCCATCGGCTCGGAGAGCCTGGCCTGCGGCGAGCCCGCCGTGGTGGTCGGTCGCGACGGCCGCCTGTCCGGCCCGGAGCTGGCCGAGGCGCTGATCCGCGGCCTGCAGGACTGCGGCTGCCACGTCACCGACGTCGGCATGCTGCCGACTCCGGTGCTGTACTTCTCCACCCACGTGCTCGGCGCCCGCAGCGGGGTGATGGTCACCGGCAGCCACAACCCGCCGGACTACAACGGCTTCAAGATCGTCATCGCCGGCGAGACCCTGGCCAACGAACGCATCCAGGCCCTCTACCGCCGCCTGCAGGACGGCGACCTGGCCAGCGGCAGCGGCACGCGCAGCCAGAGCGCGCCGCTCGAGCAGTACCAGCAGCGCATCGTCGAGGACGTGGTGCTGGCCCGCCCGCTCAAGGTGGTGGTCGACTGCGGCAACGGCGTGGCCGGCGTCAACGCACCGCAACTGCTCGAGGAACTCGGCTGCGAGGTGATCCCGCTGTTCTGCGAGGTGGACGGCACCTTCCCCAACCACCATCCGGACCCGGGCAAGCCGGAGAACCTCCGCGACCTGATCGCCGCGGTCAAGGCCACCGGCGCCGACCTGGGCCTGGCCTTCGACGGCGACGGCGACCGCGTCGGCGTGGTGACCAACGAAGGCGAGATGATCTACCCCGACCGCCTGCTGATGCTGTTCGCCCGCGACGTGCTGAGCCGCAATCCCGGCGCCGACGTGATCTTCGACGTCAAGTGCACCCGCGGCCTGGCCGGCCTTATCCGCGGCTACGGCGGCCGCCCGCTGATGTGGAAGACCGGCCACTCGCTGATCAAGGCCAAGATGAAGGAAACCGGCGCCCTGCTGGCCGGCGAGATGAGCGGGCACATCTTCTTCAAGGAGCGCTGGTACGGCTTCGACGACGGCATCTACAGCGCCGCACGCCTGCTGGAGATTCTCAGCCTGGACAGCCGCAGCGCCGCCGAGGTGTTCACCGACTTCCCGGTCGCCCTGTCCACCCCGGAGATCAACATCAAGGTCGGCGACGAGCGCAAGTTCGCCCTGATCGAGGCCCTGCAGCGCGACACGCAGTGGGGCGAGGCCAGCCTGTTCACTCTCGACGGCGTGCGCGTCGACTACCCCCGCGGCTGGGGCCTGGTGCGCGCCTCCAACACCACCCCGGTGCTGGTGCTGCGCTTCGAGGCCGACGACGCCGCTGAACTTTCGCGGATCCAGCAGGTCTTCCACGCCAAGCTCAAGGCCGTGGCCCCCGACCTGGACCTGCCCTTCTGACATCACTGGAGCCCAGCATGCCCCTCAATCGTGAAGCTGCCGAACAGGTAGCCAAAGTCCTCGCCGAGGCCCTGCCCTACATCCGCCGCTTCAGCGGCAAGACCCTGGTGGTCAAGTACGGCGGCAACGCCATGGAAAGCGACGAGCTGAAGACCAGCTTCGCCCGCGACATCGTGCTGATGAAGGCGGTCGGCATCAACCCGGTGGTGGTGCACGGCGGCGGCCCGCAGATCGGCGACCTGCTCAAGCGCCTGAACATCGAGAGCCACTTCATCGACGGCATGCGCGTCACCGACGCAGCGACCATGGACGTGGTGGAGATGGTCCTCGGCGGCCAGGTCAACAAGGACATCGTCAACCTGATCAACCAGCACGGCGGCAGCGCCATCGGCCTGACCGGCAAGGACGCCGGCCTGATCAAGGCGAAGAAGCTCAAGGTCACCCGCCAGACCCCGGAGATGACCCAGCCGGAGATCATCGACATCGGCCACGTCGGCGAGGTGGTTGGCGTCAACGTCGAGCTGATCAACATGCTGGTGGCCGGCGACTTCATCCCGGTGATCGCGCCGATCGGCGTCGGCGAGGACGGCGAGTCCTACAACATCAACGCCGACCTGGTGGCCGGCAAGGTGGCCGAGGCGCTCAAGTGCGAGAAGCTGATGCTGCTGACCAACACCGCCGGCCTGCTCGACAAGCAGGGCAACGTGCTGACCGGCCTGTCCACCGAGCAGGTCGACGGCCTGATCGCCGACGGCACCATCTACGGCGGCATGCTGCCGAAGATCCGCTGCGCCCTCGAGGCGGTGCAGGGTGGCGTGCACAGCGCGCACATCATCGACGGCCGCGTGCCCAACGCCGTGCTGCTGGAGATCTTCACCGACAGCGGCGTCGGCACCCTGATCAGCAACGCCCGCCAGGGCTGAGGGCCAGCGCCGCTCCTCCGGGAGCGGCGTCACCCGCGGCGTCGTCAGCGACCGGCGCCGAGCAGCTGCTCGAGGCGCGCACGGTCGGCGGCGAACTCCGCCTCCACGCTCTTGCGCACCCCGTCCAGGCGGCGCAGTTCGCTCTCGAGGCGGCCGCGCTCGAGGCGCAGATCCTCCATCTGCTTGAGCAGGCCCGCCGGCACGGCCTGGCCGGCGCGCTGGCGCGCGGCGGCCTGGCGCTCCAGCGAGGCCAGCTGGCCGTCCACGCTCTGCAGGTTGGCATGGTTGACCCCGGCGAAGGAGTCGATGTCACGCAGACGCTGGGCGCGGGTCTGCTCGAGGTCGGCGAGGCTGGCGTAACGCTGGCGCAGCTGGGCATCGGCCTGCGCCTGGCGCGCCTGATCGGCCTGGCGGCGCAGCTCCTCGACGGTCGGCGCGCGCGGCACCACGCGGATCAGCCGCCCCTGGTCGTTGAGCACCTCGTAGCCGTTGGCCACGTATTCGGGGGGCACGCCCTGGCGGTCCAGCACCACCACCCCCTGGCGGTTCACGTAGCGATACAGCTCGGCCTGCACCGTCGTCGCGGCCAGCAGCCCCAGCAGCAGCAATAGCACGTTCCCCATCCGCATCGCTCAGCCTCTCACCTCGTTCTCCCAACCGGACAACCGCTGCCCGGAACATCGCCTGCCGATCTCGCAGGATACCCGCCCCGTCGCCGCGCCACAAAAGCGCGGGACGGGCAGAGCGTGAAGCGGTTCGGCAAAACGACAAAGGGGAGCCCGAGGCTCCCCCTTGTCTGCCGCGGAGCAGCCGATCAGGCCAGGTCGCGGAACGACTCCAGCAGCGCCGGAATGCCCGGGAACATGCCGATCGCCGCCATCACGCCACAGAGGATGAGGAACACCGCGGCCGGGATGATCCAGCGATCGCGATGGCCGAGGCTCTGGCCGCGCTCCTTGTCACCGATCAGGCCGAGATTGTCCAGCAGCATGGTCAGCGACCAGCCGAACACCGGATTCACCAGCGCCGAGGAGAAGATCACGATGGCCGCCGACTGCGAGGTCTTGCCCTCGCGGGTCATCTGCATGCCGGCCTCCAGCAGCGGCAGGTAGACGCCGACCAGCAGGGCCACGCTGAGCACCGGCGGCCAGATCGCCAGGTCCATCGGGTAGCCCCACAGCGCGGCGATCACGCAGAGCAGGCCGGTGAGCATGGCGCCGGCCGGAATCGGCCGCTTGGCGATGGCCGCGGGCACCATGTAGGTGCCCCAGGAAGAAGTCAGGTTGCCGCCGCCCAGGGAAGTGCCGACGATCTGCCGCGCCGCGGCGATGCACATCGTGTCGTCGATGTTCATCAGCACCTTCTTGGCCTTGGGCGGATAGTTCAGTTCCTGGAAGATGCGGTGGCCGAGGAAGTCCGGCGACCACATGGCCACCGCCAGTACCGCGAAGGGCGCCACGGCGATGAAGTGCTGCAACTCCGGCAGGCCCAGTTGCCAGCCGCTGTCCTCGCCCCACCAGTAGGCCGGATTCAGGTTGGGAATGCCCGGCTCGGTCTTGAACTCGAAGGGCGCACCGAGGGCGAAGGCAATTGCCGCGGCCATGATCGCGCCCAGCGGAATGGCCAGCCAGCGCATGCGGATATGTTCGAGATAGGCATACATGACGATGGTGGCGAAGACGATCACGAAGGCCAGATAACCCATGTCGAAACCGCCGGCCCAGGCGAACAGGCTCTTGATCTGCGAGGTGACGCCGATGAAGCCCAGGTACAGCAGCAGGCCGCCGCACACCCCGTCGCTGGTCAGCCGCGCCAGCAGGCTGCCGCCCTTGCTGATGCCGAGGATGAAGCCGAGCACGCCGACCATGATGCCCAGCGCCATCGGGTGGCCACCGGAGGCGACGATCAGCGGAATCAGCGGAATCAGCGGGCCGTGGGTGCCGGCCAGGTTGGCCGCCGGGTTGAGGATGCCGGAGAACAGCACCACGAACAGCAGCGCGGCGATCAGCATCTCGTAACGGGCGTTCTCGATGACGAACTCGTTGGACAGCCCCAGTGGCGCGGCGAAGGCGGCCACCACCGCGGCGACCATGACGATCTTGCCGATGGTGGCGGCCATCGCCGGCACCCAGTCCTCCAGCTCGAAGCGGTAGTCGCGCAGCGGCAGGTTGATGCCCCAGCGCCGCGGCGACATGATCGTCAGTTCGTGCTCGAGATATTCTTCCCGCGATCCGAACTGTGATTTGGGCTTATGCAGTTCGCGGTAACTTTTCTGATTATTGTCGGTCATACGTTCAACTATTCGAAAAGGTTAGAGATGCAGGCCAGCCATGGCGCAGCCTGCGCGACTAATCTTTTTTATTCTTGTGACATGACGGCCATGTCCGTACATGACCGCCTGGCAGGCCTTGAACTGGCATGCCAATCCAAAAATGAGTTTCTAATAGTTGTTGTATGGCCTGAAACTTCGTGTACCGGTCAGATTCCGTATTGCGTGCGGTACGCCTCGACCGCCGGCAGGTGCTGGCGGAGCTGTTCATCCTGCGCCAGATAATCCAGCACCTGAGTCAGCGAGACAATGCTCACTACCGGTATACCAAAGTCGCGCTCGACTTCCTGGATCGCCGACAGTTCGCCCTGGCCGCGCTCCTCGCGATTGAGCGCGATCAGCACGCCGGCCGCCTGTGCGCCCTGCGCCTGGATGATCTGCATCACCTCGCGGATCGCGGTGCCGGCGGTGATCACGTCGTCGACGATCAGCGCCTTTCCGACCAGCGGCGCACCGACCAGGGTGCCGCCCTCGCCGTGATCCTTGGCCTCCTTGCGGTTGAAGCACCAGGGCAGGTCGCGGCCATGCTGCTCGGCCAGGGCGATGGCGGTGGCGCTGGCCAGCGGGATGCCCTTGTAGGCCGGACCGAACAGCACGTCGAAGTCGATGCCGCTGGCCTGCACCGCCTCGGCATAGAAGCGGCCGAGCTGCGCCAGGGCCAGGCCGCTGTTGAACAGCCCGGCGTTGAAGAAGTAGGGACTGGTGCGCCCGGACTTGAGGGTGAACTCGCCGAAGCGCAGCACGCCGCGCTCGATGGCGAAGCGGATGAATTCGCGTTGATATGCTTGCATGAGATGCCCGATTCCGCCAAAAAACAGGAAAGTCGGGTATCATACACACAGGTTTTTTCAGGGGCCATTTATGCGGATTGTCAGTGTCAACGTGAACGGTATGCAGGCGGCGGTGGAGCGCGGCCTGCTCGGCTGGCTGCAGAGCCAGAACGCCGACGTCATCTGCCTGCAGGACACCCGCGCCTCGTGCTATGACATGGAAGACCCCGCCTGGCAGCTCGACGGCTACACCATGTACGCCGTCGATGCCGAAGTGCCGAGCCAGGGCGGCGTCGCCATCTACTCGCGCCTGCAGCCCAAGGCCATCATCTTCGGCCTGGGCTTCGAGCAGGCCGACCGCTACGGGCGCTACCTGCAGGCCGACTTCGACAAGGTCAGCATCGCCAGCCTGCTGATGCCCAGCGGTCAGAAGGGCGACGCCGACCTGAACGCCAAGTTCAAGTTCATGGACGACTTCACCAGCTACCTGAACAAGCAGCGCCGCAAGCGCCGCGAGTACATCTACTGCAGCTCGCTGTACGTGGCGCACCAGAAGCTGGACGTGAAGAACTGGCGCGACTGCCAGCAGGCGCCGGGCTTCCTCGCCCCCGAGCGCGCCTGGCTCGACGAGGTGTTCGGCAACCTCGGCTACGTCGACGCCCTGCGCGAGGTCAGCCGCGAGGGCGAGCAATACAGCTGGTGGCCGGACACCGAGCAGGCGCAGATGCTCAACCTCGGCTTCCGCTTCGACTACCAGCTGCTCACCCCCGGCATGCGCCGCAGCGTGCGCAGCGCCCAGCTGCCGCGCCAGCCGCGCTTCTCGCAGCACGCGCCGCTGGTGGTCGACTACGACTGGACGCTGAGCATCTGAGCGGCCGCAGCGACGAAAAAGCCGACCCGCGGGTCGGCTTTTTCATGTCCGCTACCTGAGGAAGCGGATGCAGAACGGATAGCGCCAGGCGCGGCCCTCGTTGGCCTTGATCCCGCCGATCACGGTGAGCACCAGGGCGCCCACGCTGACCAGCGCGGCCAGCGGGAAGGCCACCCACGACAGGGTCGCGCAGACCAGCAGCGCCAGGCTCGCGGTGATCTGGAAGTTCAGCGCCTCGCGACCCTGGGCGTCGACGTAGGGATCGCTCTCGCGCTTGAGCTGCCAGACCAGCAGCGGGCCGATGACGTTGCCGATCATCGGCGCCAGCAGCCAGGCGAAGGCCGCGTAGTGGCAGAGCATCGCCCACTTGCGCGCCTCGGCGTCCGGGCCGGGCGGCGCCGGCAGTTGCTCGTCGTTCATCGCACACCTCCCGGACCAGGCGCCGGCCCGGCCGCAGCCGGTCTCAGTTGTCGAGCGCGGCGCGCTGCAGCTCGAACAGCTCGTCGATGCCCTTGCGCGCCAGCGCCAGCATGGCGTTGAGTTCCTCGGGCTGGAACGGCGTGCCCTCGGCGGTGCCCTGCACCTCGATGAAGCCGCCGGCGTCGGTCATCACCACGTTGAGGTCGGTGCCGGCCGCCGAGTCCTCCAGGTAGTCCAGATCGAGCACCGGCTGGCCCTGGTAGATGCCCACCGAGACCGCGGCGACCAGCTGCTTGAGCGGGTTCTGCTTCAGCGCGCCACGCTTCTTCAGGGTAGCCAGCGCATCGATCAGTGCCACAGTGGCGCCGGTGATCGACGCGGTGCGGGTGCCGCCGTCGGCCTGGATCACGTCGCAGTCGATGTACAGGGTGGTCTCGCCCAGCTTGGACAGGTCCAGCGCGGCACGCAGCGAGCGGCCGATCAGGCGCTGGATCTCCAGGGTGCGCCCGCCCTGCTTGCCGCGCGCCGCCTCGCGGTGGGTGCGCGAGCCGGTGGCGCGCGGCAGCATGCCGTACTCGGCGGTCAGCCAGCCCTGGCCCTGCCCCTTGAGGAAGCGCGGCACGCCGGCCTCGGCGCTCACCGTGCAGATCACCTTGGTATCGCCGAACTCGACCAGCACCGAACCCTCGGCATGCTTGGTGTAGTGGCGGGTGATACGGATCGGGCGCATCTGGTCGGCGGCGCGACCACTGGGACGGTTCATCGGCAGGTCCTGTCGAAGAGGGGGAAAGTGCGAACCATTATAGAGGGCCGCAGGCGTGGCGAACCACCGCCGCGATTGGGGGGCCGACGCGCCTGGGTTACACTGGCGGATCGAATCCGCGGCGCCACGGGCGCCCGCCCCCTTACCAATGCGAGGATCGCCCATGGTACACAGCATGACCGCCTTCGCGCGGGTGGAGAGCGCCGGCCCCTGGGGCACCCTGAGCTGGGAGCTGCGCTCGGTCAACCACCGCTACCTGGAGCCGCACCTGCGCCTGCCCGAGGCGTTCCGCGACCTCGAGGGCGGCGTGCGCGAGGCGCTGCGCCAGGCGCTGGCGCGCGGCAAGGTCGAGTGCACCCTGCGCCTGGCCGAGGAGAGCGCCGGCAAGGCCCTGCAGGTCGACCGCGAGCGCGCCGCCCAGGTGATCGCCGCCGCCGAGGCGGTGGCCGCGCTGATCAGCCAGCCGGCCCCGCTGAACCCGCTGGAAGTGCTGGCCTGGCCGGGCGTGCTGGTGGCCGACGCCGCCGACCCGCAGGCGCTCAACGCTGCCGCCCTGGCACTGTTCGAGCAGGCCCTGGCCGAACTCAAGGCCGGCCGCGAGCGCGAAGGCGCCGCCCTGGCCGCCCTGCTCGAGGAGCGCCTGGCGGCGATCCTCAAGGAGGTCGACAGCCTGCGCGAGCTGGTGCCGCAGATGCTCGCCGCGCAGCGGCAGAAGATCGAGAACCGCTTCGCCGAGCTGCGGGCCGAGCTGGACCCGCAGCGCCTCGAGCAGGAGCTGGTGCTGCTGGCGCAGAAGAGTGACGTGGCCGAGGAGCTGGATCGTCTGAGCACCCATGTGCGCGAGGTGCGCCGCGTGCTCAAGGCCGGCGGCGCCGCCGGCCGGCGCCTCGACTTCCTGATGCAGGAACTCAACCGCGAGGCCAACACCCTCGGCTCCAAGGCCTTCGACCCGCGCTCCACCCAGGCCGCGGTCAACCTCAAGGTGCTGATCGAGCAGATGCGCGAGCAAGTGCAGAACATCGAGTGATTCCGGTAGTGACAGAAACCCCCATGAACAGCAGCCACGGCACCCTTTACATCGTTTCCGCGCCTTCCGGCGCCGGCAAGACCAGCCTGGTCAAGGCCCTGCTCGACAGCAACGAGCAGATCCGCGTGTCGGTGTCGCACACCACCCGCAGCATGCGCCCGGGCGAGGTGGACGGGGTGAACTACCACTTCGTCGCCCGCGAGGAATTCCTCGGCATGCTCGAGCAGGACGAGTTCCTCGAGCACGCCGAGGTGTTCGGCAACCTCTACGGCACCTCGCAGCGCTGGGTCGAGCGCACCCTCGCCGAGGGCCTCGACCTGATCCTCGAGATCGACTGGCAGGGCGCCCAGCAGGTGCGCCGGCTGATGCCGCAGGCGCAGTCGATCTTCATCCTGCCGCCGTCGCAGGAGGCGCTGCGCCACCGCCTGAACAACCGCGGCCAGGACAGCGAGGAGATCATCGAGCGGCGCATGCGCGAAGCGGTCAGCGAAATGAGCCATTATGTCGAGTACGACTACGTGGTGATCAACGACCAGTTCAGCCATGCCCTGGAGGACCTCAAGGCGATCTTCCGCGCCCGCCAGCTGCACCAGGGTTCGCAGCAGAAGCGCCACGCCGAGCTGCTCGAGCGCCTGCTGCGCTGACGCCCGGACGCATTCGCCACTTCCCTAACCATTGGCGATTTTTTAGACTATCCAATCCGCCCGGCGACTGCCGGGCCCAGCCGTTGAATCACGAGGAACACCATGGCCCGCGTCACTGTTGAAGACTGCCTGGACAACGTCGATAACCGTTTTGAACTGGTCATGCTCGCCAGCAAGCGCGCCCGCCAGCTGGCGACCGGCGGCAAGGAGCCGAAGGTGGCCTGGGAAAACGACAAGCCGACCGTGGTGGCCCTGCGCGAAATCGCCGAAGGCCTGGTCGACCATGAAGTGGTGCAGCAGGAAGACATCGTCGAGGAGACTCCGCTGTTCGCCGCCTTCGAGGAAAACGGCAGCGAGGAGATCTGAATTGCCGGGTCGACGTCGCGCGCCTGAATCACCGGCACTGACCGGTCTGGAGTAATACTTTGGCCAGCATAGACGCCCTCGCCGACCGCCTCAGCAATTACCTCACGCCGGACCAGGTCAATCTGGTCCGCCGCGCCTACTACTACGCCGAGCAGGCCCACGACGGCCAGCGCCGGCGCAGCGGCGAGGCCTACGTCACCCACCCGCTGGCGGTGGCCTGCATCCTCGCCGACATGCACATGGACCATCAGAGCCTGATGGCCGCCATGCTGCACGACGTCATCGAGGACACCGGCATCCCCAAGGATGCCCTCAGCGCGCAGTTCGGCAGCACCGTCGCCGAGCTGGTCGACGGGGTCAGCAAGCTGACCCAGATGGACTTCCAGACCAAGGCCGAGGCGCAGGCCGAGAACTTCCAGAAGATGGCCATGGCCATGGCCCGCGACATCCGCGTGATCCTCGTCAAGCTGGCCGACCGCCTGCACAACATGCGCACGCTGGACGCCATGCCGCATGAGAAGAGCCGGCGCATCGCCAAGGAAACCCTGGAGATCTACGCGCCGATCGCCAACCGCCTCGGCATGCACAACACCTTCGCCGAGTTCGAGGATCTGGGCTTCAGGGCCATGCACCCGATGCGCGCCGAGCGCATCAAGCAGGCGGTGCGCCGCGCCCGCGGCAACCGCCGCGAGATCGTCGGCAAGATCCAGCAGTCGCTGGTCAACTGCCTGGCCCAGGAGGGCCTGGACGGCGAGGTCAAGGGCCGCGAGAAACACCTCTACAGCATCTACCAGAAGATGCGCGGCAAGCGCCGGGCGTTCAACGAGATCATGGACGTCTACGCCTTCCGCATCATCGTCGACAAGGTCGACACCTGCTACCGCGTGCTCGGCGCGGTGCACAGCCTGTACAAACCGTTCCCCGGGCGCTTCAAGGACTACATCGCGATCCCCAAGGCCAACGGCTACCAGTCGCTGCACACCACCCTGTTCGGCATGCACGGCGTGCCCATCGAGATCCAGATCCGCACCCGCGAGATGGAGGAGATGGCCAACTTCGGCATCGCCGCGCACTGGCTGTACAAGTCCAGCGACGAGCAGAGCCCGCGCGGTACCCACGAGCGCGCCCGCCAGTGGGTCAAGGGCATCCTCGAGCTGCAGCAGCGCGCCGGCAACTCGCTGGAGTTCATCGAGAACGTCAAGATCGACCTGTTCCCCGACGAGGTCTACGTGTTCACCCCCAAGGGGCGGATCATGGAGCTGCCCAAGGGCTCGACCGCGGTCGACTTCGCCTACGCGGTGCACACCGACGTCGGCAACAGCTGCATCGCCTGCCGCATCAACCGCCGCCTGGCGCCGCTGTCCGAACAGCTGCAGAGCGGCGCCACGGTGGAGATCGTCACCGCCCCCGGCGCGCGGCCCAACCCGGCCTGGCTCAACTTCGTGGTCACCGGCAAGGCGCGTACCCACATCCGCCACTCGCTCAAGCAGCAGCGCCGCTCGGAGTCGGTCAGCCTCGGCGAGCGCCTGCTGAACAAGGCGCTGGCCGGCTTCGACAGCCGCCTGGAGAGGCTCGCCGCCGAGCGCATCGCCGCGGTGCTCGCCGAGTACCAGCTCGAGCAGCTCGACGACCTGCTCGAGGACATCGGCCTGGGCAACCGCATGGCCTACGTGGTGGCGCGCCGCCTGCTGGCCGAGGAAGGCAGCGAGCAGATGCCCGGCCACGAGGGCCCGCTGGCGATCCGCGGCACCGAGGGCCTGGTGATCAGCTACGCCAAGTGCTGCACGCCGATCCCCGGCGACCCCATCGTCGGCCACCTGTCGGCCGGCAAGGGCATGGTCATCCACCTCGACAACTGCCGCAACATCAGCGAATTCCGCCACAACCCGGACAAGTGCATCCCGCTGTCCTGGGCCAAGGACGTCACCGGCGAGTTCAACGTCGAGCTGCGCGTCGAGCTGGAGCACCAGCGCGGCCTGATCGCCCTGCTGGCCACCGCGGTGGCCAGCGCCGACGGCAACATCGAGAAGATCAGCATGGACGAGCGCGACGGCCGCATCAGCGTGGTCCAGCTGGTGGTCAGCGTGCACAACCGCGTGCACCTGGCGCGGGTGATCAAGCGCCTGCGCACCATCAAGGGCGTCAGCCACATCACCCGTCTGCGCGCCTGAGGCGGCCCGCCGCCGCCCGCTTTCCCAACGCAGGGCGCCGCCCCCGGCGCCTGCCATTCACAGCCCGCAAGGAGCTCCCATGAGCAAGAGCGTCATCAGCAGCGACAAGGCCCCCGCCGCCATCGGCACCTACTCCCAGGCGATCAAGGCCGGCAACACCGTCTACCTGTCCGGGCAGATCCCGCTGGACCCGGCCAGCATGCAGCTGGTCGAGGGCTTCGAGGCCCAGGCCGTGCAGGTGTTCGAGAACCTCAAGGCGGTCTGCGAAGCCGCCGGCGGCTCGCTGGCCGACATCGTCAAGCTGAACATCTTCCTCACCGACCTGGGCAACTTCGCCACCGTCAACGAGGTGATGGGCCGCTACTTCCAGCAGCCGTACCCGGCGCGCGCCGCCATCGGCGTGGCTGCCCTGCCGCGCGGCGCCCAGGTGGAAATGGACGGCATCCTGGTCCTCGGCTGATGCCCCGGCCGCGGCGCCCGCCGCCGCGGCCCCCCGCGCCCCCGCACCCTTCCGGAAAGGACGCCCGCATGCGCCATGCCCTTCCCCTGACCCTGCTGCTGTGCAGCGCCCTGCTCGGCGGCTGCGCCAGCGGCCCGGACGACATCGCCGGGACCTGGATCAACCAGAACGCCATCGACGCCGCCAGCGACAACGGCCGCCTGCGCGAGGCCCTGCTGGCCTACGGCCCCACCCTGGAATGGCGCTTCGCCCCGCAGCGTCACACCGCCTGGTCGAGCAACGGCGTCGACGTCGCCGAGGGCCACCTGGCCGGCAGCGCCGAGCGACGCTGGCAGGTGACCTTCAACCGCGACCTGCAGGAAAGCCTCGTCCTCGACGGCGACGAGCTGGTCCAGCAGCCCAGCGCCAGCGCCCCCGAGCAGCGTTTCGTCGCCACCGCCGCGGCCGACGACGAGCTGCCCGGCCAGACCTTCGAGCAGGCGCTGTACGCCGCCCTGCTCGGCGGCGACTGGGCGATCCGCGAGGGCGACGGCCGCGACGGCCAGGTGCGCTTCCACCCGGACGGCCGCGTCGAGGGCCTGCCCGGCGTCGAGCAGTACGCCCTGTGCCTGTCCGGCGACTGCGCGACGCGCAGCGATGAGCACGAGCTGCTCTGGCTGCAGAACGCCGAGCAGGGCCGCGAATGGCTGTTCCGCCTGGAGGGCGACGAGCTGAGCATCTTCGTCGCCGACAACCAGGCGCTGCACCAGGAGCTGCCGCAGTACCGCCCCGGCCGCCGCGCCTGGCTGCTCGAGCGCGACTGAGGCCGCGCTACTCGCCGGCGTCCAGCAGCGCCGCGTAGCCCTCGCGCCAGCTCGGGTAGCGCGGCACCCAGCCCAGGGCGCGGGCCCGCGCGTTGCTGCAGCGCTTGCTGCCGGCGCGCCGGCTGGCCGACTCCGCCGCCCAGTGGCTCACCCCCAGGCGCTCGCGCAGCCAGGCGACCACCTCGGCCAGCGGCGCCGGCTCGTCGTCCACCCCCAGATACACCGCCTCCAGCGCCACCCCGCGGGCGTCGGCCTGCAGCAGGCAGGCGAGCAGGCCGGCGGCATCGTCGGCATGTATGCGGTTGCCGTACAGCGGCGGCGCGCTGGCCACCCGGTAGCCGGCGCGCACCTGGCTGAGCAGCCAGCGCCGCCCCGGACCGTAGATGCCGGCCAGGCGCACCACGCTGGCGGGCAGGCCGCCGCCCAGCGCCAGCGCCTCGGCCTCCAGCAGCACCCGCCCCGACCAGCTCGCCGGCTGGCAGGGCGAGCTCTCGTCGACCCACTCGCCATCCTGCTGGCCGTACACCCCGGTGCTGGAGACGAACAGCAGGCGCCGCGGGCGCTGGCCGCGCTGTTCCAGCCAGCCCAGCACGTGACGTAGGCCGTCGACGTAGGTGGCGCGGTAGGCGCTCTCCTCGGAGCTGGCCGGGGTGGAGCAGTACACCAGGTAGTCCGGCGCGCTGGCCGGCCACTGCGCCGGGCAGTCGGCCTGCAGCAGGTCGGCGGCCAGCGGCAGCAGGCCCGCCGGCAGCGCCGCGACGTCGCGGCGCAGGCCGTACACCGACCAGCCCGCCGCCTGCAGCTGCAGGCCGAGGCGACTGCCGACATCGCCGCAGCCGGCGATCACCACGCTAGGGGAAACGGACATCGCGATCCTCCGGGGGAAAAGCGCCGAGGATAGCGCGGCAGAGCGCTGTCGCGGCAGGCCGGATTGCCGCAGGCTGCGCCCGCAAAACCACGCATAATGATTTACAAACAAGAAACATTTGCAATAATGTCGCCCTGACTCCTGCGCGCCGGTCCTGGCGGCGCCCGCTCCCCCTATCCATCGACAGGTCCGGCCCGCATGAACGCACCCACCGCCTCCCCCTCGCCCACCCTGCTCTCTTCCCGCGTGCGCCGCCTGCCGGCCATGGCCGCGCTGCTCGCCGGCCTGCTGCTGGCGCCGGTCGCGCTCGCCGAACAGCCGGCCCCAGCGGCGACCGCCAGCGCAGCCGCCGCCGCACCGGCAGCCGCCAGCCCCGCGCCGGTCGCCGCTGCAGCCCCGCAGGCCGGCCCGGTCGAGGCCGCGGTCGAGGCGGCCGCCGCCCCGGTCCACGACCTGTCGCCCTGGGGCATGTACCAGGGCGCCGACGTGGTGGTGAAGGGGGTGATGATCGGCCTGCTGCTGGCCTCGGTGGTGACCTGGACCATCTGGCTGGCCAAGGGCCTCGAGCTGCTCGGCGCGCGCCGCCGCCTGCGCGGCGAGCTGGCCGACCTCAAGGGCCTGCGCAGCCTCGACGAGGCCGCCGAGCAGGCCCACGCCAGACACAGCTTCAGCGCGCTGCTGATCGAGGACGCCCAGGACGAGCTGCGCCTGTCGGCCAACCTCACCGAGAAGGAAGGCATCAAGGAGCGCGTCAGCTTCCGCCTCGAGCGTCTGGTCGCCGCCAGCGGGCGCAAGATGAGCACCGGCACCGGAGTGCTGGCCACCATCGGCTCCACCTCGCCGTTCGTCGGCCTGTTCGGCACCGTGTGGGGCATCATGAACAGCTTCATCGGCATCGCCAAGTCGCAGACCACCAACCTCGCGGTGGTCGCCCCCGGCATCGCCGAGGCCCTGCTGGCCACCGCCCTCGGCCTGGTCGCGGCGATCCCCGCAGTGGTGATCTACAACGTGTTCGCCCGCTCGATCGCCGGCTACAAGGCGCAGGTCGCCGACATCTCCGCCCAGGTGCTGCTGCTGGTCAGCCGCGACCTCGACCGCCAGCCGCCGGCCGCCGCGCCGCGCAGCGCCGCCACCCCGCACGTGGTCAAGGTGGGCTGAGCCATGGGCATGCACCTCAACGAGGGCAGCGACGAGCTGCAGGAATCCCACGAGATCAACGTCACCCCGTTCATCGACGTGATGCTGGTGCTGCTGATCATCTTCATGGTCGCCGCGCCGCTGGCCACCGTCGACGTCAAGGTCGACCTGCCCGCCTCCAGCGCCACGCCGCAGCCGCGCCCCGAGCAGCCGGTGTACCTGAGCATCAAGGAGGACCGCAGCCTGCACCTGGGCAACGACGCGGTGCTCGCCGAGCAGCTCGGCGCCGCCCTGGACCGCCAGACCGGCGGCGACAAGGAGCAGACCATCTTCATCCGCGGTGACCAGGAGGTCGACTACGCCCGCCTGATGGAAGTGATGGACCTGCTGCGCGGCGCCGGCTACCTGAAGATCGGCCTGGTCGGCCTGGAAACGGTCGGCCGCCCATGAGCCGCGCGCGCAGCCTGCCCCGCTGGGGCCTCAGCCTGCTGCTGGTGCTCGGCGCCCACGTCGGCGTGGCCGCCTGGTCGCTGTACTGGCAGCCGCAGGCCGCGCCGGTCGAACTGCCGCCGCCGGCCATGCTCATCGAGCTGCCGCCGGCACCTCCGGCCCCGCCGGCCGCACCGCCACCGCCGCCCGAGCCGGTGCGCGCCCCCGAGCCGCCGCCGCAGCCCAGGGTGATCGAGGCGCCCAAGCCCAGGCTGGCCCTGCCGCCGCCACCGCCCAAACCGCGCCCGCAGCCGCCCAAGCCCAAGCCGGAACCCAGACCCGAGCCCAGGCCGCAGCCGCCGCTGCCGACCCCGCCGAACCCCGCGCCGGTCGAGAGCAGCGTGCCCGCCCCGGACGCCAGGCCGGCCGCCCAGCCGAGTCCGCAGGCCGGCAGCCCGGCGCCGTCCCAGGCCAAGGCCAGCTGGCAGAGCCGCCTGCTCGCCCATCTCAACCGCCACAAGCGCTATCCCGACGATGCGCGCCGGCGCGGCCAGGAGGGCGTGGTCAGGCTGCGCTTCGTGGTCGACGGCCAGGGCAAGGTGCTGAGTTTCGAACTGGCCGGCAAGTCCGGCAGCGCCAGCCTGGACCGCGCCACCCTGCAGATGATCCGCCGCGCCCAGCCGCTGCCGGCGCCGCCGGCCGAGCTGCTGCGCGATGGCCGCCTCGAGGTGGTGGCGCCCTTCGTCTACTCGCTGGAGCGCCGCTGAAAGCGCCAGCCGCCCGCCTTGCCGCGGGCGGTTGGTTCCATTGAAGACAGCCGCTATGCTTGGGGGCATCTCAATGGATATTCGCTATGACACTCACGGAACTGCGCTATATCGTCACCCTTGCCCAGGAACAGCACTTCGGCCGCGCCGCCGAGCGTTGCCACGTCAGCCAGCCGACCCTGTCGGTCGGCGTGAAGAAGCTCGAGGACGAGCTGGGTGTACTGATCTTCGAGCGCAGCAAGAGCGCGGTGCGCCTGACCCCGGTCGGCGAGGGCATCGTCGCCCAGGCGCAGAAGGTCCTCGAGCAGGCCCAGGGCATCCGCGAACTGGCCCAGGCCGGCAAGAACCAGCTGGCCGCCCCGCTCAAGGTCGGCGCCATCTACACCGTCGGCCCCTACCTGTTCCCCCACCTGATCCCGCAGCTGCACAAGATCGCCCCCGACATGCCGCTGTACATCGAGGAAAACTTCACCCACGTGCTGCGCGACAAGCTGCGCACCGGCGAGCTGGACGCGATCATCATCGCCCTGCCGTTCCAGGAAGCTGACGTGCTGACCAAGCCGCTGTACGACGAGCCGTTCTACGTGGTGATGCCCGCCGAGCACCCGTGGACCGCGCGGGCCAGCATCGATGCCGAGATGCTCAACGACAAGAGCCTGCTGCTGCTCGGCGAGGGCCACTGCTTCCGCGACCAGGTGCTGGAAGCCTGCCCGACCACCCGCAAGGGCAGCGAGGCGCACCCGCACACCACCGTCGAGTCCAGCTCGCTGGAAACCATCCGCCACATGGTCGCCTCGGGCCTCGGCGTGTCGGTGCTGCCGTTCACCGCGGTGGACAGCCACCACTACGCGCCGGGGGTGATCGCCATCCGCCCGCTCAGCCCGCCGGTGCCCTACCGCAGCGTGGCCATCGCCTGGCGCGCCAGCTTCCCGCGGCCCAAGGCCATCGACGTGCTGGTCGACGCCGTGCGCCTGTGCTCGCTGAGCCACCCGCCGCAAGGGGCGCAGGCGGCCCAGCCGGCATGACCGAACTGGCGCGCGTCGCCGTCACCACGCTCAAGGGCGTCGGTCCGGCGCTGGCCGAGAAGCTCGCCAGGGTCGGTCTGGAGACCCTGCAGGACGTGCTGTTCCACCTGCCGCTGCGCTACCAGGACCGCACCCGGGTCACCCCGATCGCCGCCCTGCGCCCGGGCGGCGACGCCGTGGTGGAAGGCGTGGTCAGCGGCGCCGAGGTGACCATGGGCCGCCGGCGCAGCCTGCTGGTGCGCCTGCAGGACGCCACCGGCACCCTCAGCCTGCGCTTCTTCCACTTCAGCCAGGCGCAGAAGGACGGTCTCAAGCGCGGCACCCACCTGCGCTGCTACGGCGAGGTGCGCCCCGGCGCCACCGGCCTGGAGATCTACCACCCCGAATACCGCGCCCTCGGCGCCGACGAGCCATCCGGGCGGGTCGAGCAGAGCCTCACGCCGATCTATCCGAGCACCGAGGGCCTCACCCAGCAGCGCCTGCGCGCCCTCAGCCAGCAGGCGCTGCACGCCCTCGACGGGCGCAGCCTGCCCGACTGGCTGCCGACCGAGCTGGCCCGCCAGTACCAATTGGCGCCGCTGGCCGACGCCATCCGCTACCTGCACCGCCCGCCGCCGGACGCCGATCTGGAGGAGCTCGCCGAGGGCCGCCACTGGGCGCAGCACCGCCTGGCCTTCGAGGAGCTCTTGACCCACCAGCTGTCGCTGCAGCGCCTGCGCGAGAGCATCCGCGCCCAGCAGGCGCCGCCGCTGCCCAAGGCCGTGCGCCTGCCGGCGCAGTTCCTCGCCGGGCTCGGCTTCGCCCCCACCGGCGCGCAGCAGCGGGTCGCCGCCGAGATCGCCTGGGACCTGGCGCAGGCCGCGCCGATGCTGCGCCTGGTGCAGGGCGATGTCGGCGCCGGCAAGACCGTGGTCGCCGCGCTGGCCGCCCTGCAGGCCATCGAGGCCGGCTACCAGGTGGCGCTGATGGCGCCCACCGAGATCCTCGCCGAGCAGCACTTCCTCAACTTCGGCAAGTGGCTGGCGCCGCTGGGCATCGAGGTCGCCTGGCTGGCAGGCAAGCTCAAGGGCAAGGCGCGCGCTGCGGCGCTTGCGCGCATCGCCGCCGGCGCGCCAATGGTGGTCGGCACCCACGCGCTGTTCCAGGACGAGGTGCAGTTCAGGAACCTGGCCCTGGCGATCATCGACGAGCAGCACCGCTTCGGCGTGCAGCAGCGCCTGGCGCTGCGCCAGAAGGGCGTCGACGGCCGCCTCTGTCCGCACCAGCTGATCATGACCGCCACGCCCATCCCGCGCACCCTGGCGATGAGCGCCTACGCCGACCTCGACACCTCGATCCTCGACGAGCTGCCGCCCGGGCGCACCCCGGTGACCACCCTGGTGATCGCCGACAGCCGGCGCCTGGAAGTGGTCGAGCGGGTGCGCGCCGCCTGCCTGGAGGGCCGCCAGGCCTACTGGGTGTGCACGCTGATCGAGGAATCCGAGGAGCTGACCTGTCAGGCGGCGCAGAGCACCTTCGAGGAACTGTCCGCCGCCCTCGGCGAGCTGCGCGTCGGCCTGATCCACGGCCGCATGAAACCGGCCGAGAAGGCCGCGGTGATGGAGCAGTTCAAGGCCGGCGAACTGCAGCTGCTGGTCGCCACCACGGTGATCGAGGTCGGCGTCGACGTGCCCAACGCCAGCCTGATGATCATCGAGAACCCCGAGCGCCTCGGCCTGTCGCAGCTGCACCAGCTGCGCGGCCGGGTCGGCCGCGGCAGCGCGGTCAGCCACTGCGTGCTGCTCTACCATGCGCCGCTGTCGCACCTGGGCCGCGAGCGCCTGGCGATCATGCGCGAGACCAGCGACGGCTTCGTCATCGCCGAGAAGGACCTGGAGCTGCGCGGCCCCGGCGAGATGCTCGGCACCCGCCAGACCGGCCTGCTGCAGTTCAAGGTCGCCGACCTGCTGCGCGATTCCGACCTCTTGCCCGAGGTGCGCGAAGCCGCGCAGACCCTGCTGGCGCGCTGGCCGCAGCACGTCAGCCCGCTGCTCGAGCGCTGGCTCAGGCACGGGCAGCAGTACGGGCAGGTGTGAGGCCGGCCGGGGCGGAAAACACGATAGCGGCCGCTATCGCGGCCCGTTCGCGGGGAAATGAAGCGTTTTCAGGGGCTGCCGTCGCCGCTCATGCCGAACTCGATCGGCGTCTTCACGTAGAACACGTCGATCTTCTCTTCGCGCAGACGCTGGAACAGCTGCTCGGCCTCGCTTGCGGTGAGCGCCATCGTCACCTCGATGGGCTGGTCGGCCAGTTCGAAGAAGCGCGCCGAGTGCAGCCGGCCCGCATGGCCGAAGCCTTCGGCGGCGGCGACCAGGGTGGCGCCGCGGACACCGAGCCTGCGCGCCTCCTGCATCAGCCACTCGCCCAGCGGCAAGCCGCCGTGCCGGCGATCCTGCTGCGTGAAGAAGGTCAGTTGATAGCCCTGCATGCGATCGTCCTCCCGGTCAGGCGGTCTTGAACAGCGCCACGGTCGCCAGACCGAGCAGCGTCATGAGCAGCGAGCCGACGACGTGCGCCGAGATGGCGGCCCCGGCCCACAGCAGCCGGCCCTGCTGGATCAGTGTGGCGACCTCGGCGGAAAAGGTCGAGAAGGTGGTCAGCCCGCCGAGGAAGCCGGTGATCACCAGCAGGCGCCACTCGGGAGCCCAGCCGGGGTGCTGGCCGAACAGGGCCAGCGCCACGCCGATCAGGTAGCCGCCCAGCATGTTGGCCAGCCAGGTGCCGGGCGGGATGGTCGGAAACAGCGCGTTGAAGGCGGTGCCAAGCCCCCAGCGCAGGATCGCGCCCAGCGATGCGCCCACGGCGATGGCCAGCAGGGATCGGATCATGCTTGCAGCTCTCCATGGTCGGCTGGTCGGCTCGCCACGCAACGGCACCGACGGACGAGGCGCGCGCGTGCAGGAACAGCAGCGCTCACGCCGCCTGCTTCTTCTGCGGCCCGAGCAGTTGGGTCAGCCCCTGGAACCACAGCACCAGCGCCGGATTGCCGCTGATCTGGATGTCCTTGTTCTGGATGCCCTGCATGAAGGCCAGCTGGCGATTGTCGGCGGTCAGGGCGGCGAAGCCGTAGGCGGCGTTGCGGAAGGCGATGCTGAAGGCGGGCTGGGACACCGTGCCGGCTGCGCTGCGGATGCGCTGGTCCCTGACGACGAAGTGGCGGGCGATGCGGCCGTCCTGGGTCTGCAGCTGGAACACCAGGTCGCGGTCGACCAGTTGCTGGCGGAATTCGGGGTTGCGGCGGCTGGCGCCGGCCAGCAGACGACCGAGCAGCCAGAGGAGCAGGCGGAATTTCACAGCGACACCTCGCGAGTCACGCAGGGGAGCCGGAATTCTAGCGCGATGGCAGCGCCCCGGGAGCATGCCCCGGGGCGCAGGGCTCAGTTGATCGCTTCCCGCAGCGCCTTGCCCGGCTTGAAGGACACGGTGTTGCAGGCGCGGATCTTCACGGGTTCGCCGGTCTGCGGGTTCTTGCCCATGCGGGCGCCGCGGTGGCGCTGCAGGAAGGTACCGAAGCCGACCAGGGTGACGCTGTCCTGGCGGTTCAGCGCGTCGGTGATCTGCTCGAGCACGGCGTTGAGGACGCGGTTGGCCTCTTCCTTGCTGAGGTCGGTCTTTTCCGCGACGGCGGCAGCGAGTTCCGGTTTGCGCATAGATGCCTCGTGTGAATTGTTCTTGTTGTGGCAAGGCCGCGCGCTGCATGACGCCGGCCGGACAGGCCCCGGCGCGCGGCGGACGGTCGAAGGATGGCATGCCCGCCGGAGCGGCGCCAGACCCCGAAGGCACGCCGGCACCGGCCATTGGTCGTAGATCGCGACGCCGGAGGTCCGCGGCGGAGCCGCGTGCTAGACTCGCCGCTGGTTTTCCGCTGCCGTGCCCTGCCGTGTCCCAGACTGCCTGCGCCAGCCCGCGATGGCTGGCCCCCGACCTGCTGCATCCCGCCCCCGCCGCCCGCGAGCTCGACTGGCTCAACGAGCCGGGCTCGCTGACCCGCCGCCTCACCGAACTCGGCGCCGGCCGCTTCGCCGTCGAGCCGCTGGTCGAGGGCTGGCAGATCCTGCGCGACGACGAATGCGCCGCCCTCGGCGTGGCGCCCGGCAGCGAGGGCTGGGTGCGCGAGGTCTACCTGCACGGCGCCGGGCAGGCCTGGGTGTTCGCCCGCAGCGTGGCGGCGCGCAGCGCCCTGGAGGCGCAGCCCTTCGCCCTCGACAGCCTCGGCAGCACCTCGCTGGGCCACCTGCTGTTCCGCGACCCGGCCTTCACCCGCCAGCCGATCGAGGTCTGCCGCTACCCGGCGGTGCTGCTGCCGCCGGCGGTGCGCGCGGACGGCCTGTGGGGGCGCCGCTCGCTGTTCTGCCAGGGCGCGCTGGGCGTGCTGGTCGCCGAGGTGTTCCTGCCGGCGCTGTGGCAGGCCGACGCCACGACGCGCAACTGAGGCGCCCCGGGGGAGCGCCACGCCGTATACTGCCCCGCTTTGCACCGGCCGAATGCGCGGCAGCGGCGGCCGGCGGTTTTGACTCCGGAGGCCCGCGATGTCCCTCTCCCTGCTCAAGCCCCTGGCGCGCCTGCACCCGCGCGCCCAGGACTTCATCGACCTGACCCGGCTGAACCGGCCGATCGGCATCTACCTGCTGCTGTGGCCGACCCTCACCGCGCTGTGGATCGCCGCCGAGGGCGTGCCGTCGCTGGCCAACCTGCTGATCTTCTCCCTCGGCGTGGTGCTGACCCGCTCGGCCGGCTGCGCGATCAACGACTTCGCCGACCGCCGCTTCGACGGCCACGTCGAGCGCACCCGCGCGCGCCCGCTGGCCAGCGGGCGGATGACTCCGCGCGAGGCGCTGGCGACCTTCGCCGTGCTGATGGCGGTGGCCTTCGCCCTGGTGCTGCTGACCAACGCGACCACCGTGTGGCTGTCGTTCGGCGCGGTGGCGCTGGCCGCGCTCTACCCGTTCATGAAGCGCCACACCTACTACCCGCAGGTGGTGCTCGGCGCGGCCTACTCGTGGGGCATCCTGATGACCTTCACCGCCGAGGCCGGCAGCCTGCCGGCGGCGGCGGCCCTGCTGTACCTGGCCAACCTGCTGTGGACGGTGGCCTACGACACCTACTACGCGATCACCGATCGCGACGACGACCTGAAGATCGGCGTGAAGTCGACCGCCATCCTGTTCGGCGAGGCCGACCGCCCGATCATCGCCATCCTCCAGGGCCTCAGCCTGCTGTGCCTGCTGCTCGCCGCGGCGCGCTTCGGGCTGGGCGGCTGGTTCCACCTCGGCCTGGCGGTGGCCGCCGGCTGCTTCGCCTGGGAGTACTGGAGCACCCGCACGGGAGATGGCCAGGCCTGCTTCCGCGCCTTCCTGCACAACCACTGGGCCGGTCTGGCGATCCTCGCCGGCACCATCGCCGACTACGCCCTGCGCTGACCCCCGCCGGCACGCCGGCGGGGTACCGCCGCCCGGCTACTGGCCGGCGGCCGGGCGGGCGACGTGCCAGACGCCCATCTTGCCCTCGCCGAGCATGTCGCCCGGCTTCTGGTCCTGGATGAAGGTGTACAGCGGCTTGCCGTAGTAGGCCCACTGCCAGCTGCCGTCGGCGCGCTGCAGCGTGCTCCAGTCGTCGTCGCCCTGGGCATCGGCGGTGGCCACCAGCGGCGGCCAGTTGGTCGCGCAGGTATCGTTGCACATCGACTGGCCGGGGCTGTCCTTGTCGTAGGTGTACAGGGTCATGCTCCGGGCGTCGACCAGCATGCCGTCCTTGACCATCGCCGGTTCGGCCGCCTGGGCCTGGCCGAGCAGCGCAAGCAGGGCGCCGCCGGCCAGCGCCAGCAGGGGTGGAGGGATTCTGAGCATCGCGGCTCTCCTCGGTGGGATGGGAGGACCCGGCGACCGCGAGGACAGGCGGACGGCACGCCAGGCACCGGCTGCCGGCAGGCGCCGGCGAGCCCTTGCAGCATAGCCGAAGCTGCCCGCCGGCCCCTTCGCCGCCGCCATGTAACATCGCTGCAATAATTCCGTTATGTAATGCCGGCATCGCCACGGAATCACAGAGACAGTCCCATGGTTGGCAAATCCATCCTCATCGTTGACGACGAAGCACCGATTCGCGAGATGATCGCCGTCGCCCTGGAAATGGCCGGCTACGAGTGCCTCGAAGCGGAGAACAGCCAGCAGGCCCACGCGCTGATCGTCGACCGCAAGCCCGACCTGATCCTCCTCGACTGGATGCTGCCCGGCACCTCCGGCATCGAGCTGGCCCGCCGCCTCAAGCGCGACGAGCTGACCGCCGGCACGCCGATCATCATGCTCACCGCCAAGGGCGAGGAGGACAACAAGATCCAGGGCCTCGAGGTCGGCGCCGACGACTACATCACCAAGCCGTTCTCGCCGCGCGAGCTGGTCGCCCGGCTCAAGGCGGTGCTGCGCCGCGCCGGCGCCAGCGACGGCGAGACGCCGATCGAGGTCGGCCCGCTGGTGCTCGACCCGCTCAGCCACCGCGTCACCATCGACGGCAAGCCGGCGGAGATGGGACCCACCGAGTACCGCCTGCTGCAGTTCTTCATGACCCACCAGGAGCGCGCCTACACGCGCAGCCAGCTGCTCGACCAGGTGTGGGGCGGCAACGTCTACGTCGAGGAGCGCACCGTCGACGTGCATATCCGCCGCCTGCGCAAGGCGCTCGGCGAGAGCTGCGAAAACCTGGTGCAGACCGTGCGCGGCACCGGCTATCGTTTCTCCACCAAGGGCTGACCCACGCGTCACGCCCTGGCCTTCGCCGCCCCGCCGGGGCGGCCGCTTTACAAGGATCGCAAGGTGAACCAAGACTGGCGCGGCATCCTCCTCCGCCGCCTGCTGTTGCTGCTGGGGGCCTGCCTGCTGCTCGGCCTGGTCACGGGCCAGTACGCCTGGGCGCTGGTGCTCGGCCTCGCCGGCTACCTGTACTGGAATCTGCGCCAGCTGCTGCGCCTGCACCACTGGCTGAAGAACGCCGACGAACTGCCGCCGGAAGGTTCCGGCGTGTGGGGCGAGGTGTTCGACCAGATCTACCACCTGCAGAAGCGCAACCAGCGCGCCCGCGGCCGCCTGCAGGCGGTGATCGACCGCGTGCAGGAGTCCACCGCCGCGCTCAAGGACGGCGTGGTCATGCTCGACCGCCAGGGCAACCTGGAGTGGTGGAACCGCGCCGCCGGCCAGCTGCTCGGCCTCAAGCGCAAGCAGGACGGCGGCCAGCCGATCACCAACCTGGTGCGCCATCCGCGCTTCAAGGAATACTTCGAGCAGGACAACCACCGCGAGCCGCTGGAGCTGCCCTCGCCGGTCGACGACCACCTGCGCCTGCAGCTGCAGCTGACCCTGTACGGCAACGGCGAGCACCTGATGCTGGTGCGCGACGTCACCCGCCTCCACCAGCTCGAACAGATGCGCAAGGACTTCGTCGCCAACGTCTCCCACGAGCTGCGCACGCCGCTGACCGTGCTCACCGGCTACCTGGAGACCCTGCAGGACAACGTCGACGACATCCAGCCACGCTGGCGCCGCGCCCTGCAGCAGATGCAGCAGCAGGGCGCGCGCATGCAGAACCTGCTCAACGACCTGCTGCTGCTGGCCCGCCTGGAGGCCACCGACTACCCGGCCGACAGCAAGCCGGTGGCGGTCGACCTGCTGCTGCTGTCGATCCGCGGCGACGCCCAGGCGCTGTCCGCCGACCGCCACCGCATCAGCCTGGAGGCCGACGCCGCGGTCAGGCTCAAGGGCAGCGAGAGCGAGCTGCGCAGCGCCTTCTCCAACCTGGTGTTCAACGCGGTCAAGTACAGCCCGGAGGGCGGCGAGATCCGCATCCGCTGGTGGGCCGACGCCGCGGGTGCGCACCTCGCCGTGCAGGACAGCGGCCTGGGCATCGAGGCCAGGCACATCCCGCGCCTCACCGAGCGCTTCTACCGGGTCGACGCCAGCCGCTCGGCCAACACCGGCGGCACCGGCCTGGGCCTGGCCATCGTCAAGCACGTGCTGATCCACCACCGCGGCCAGCTGCAGATCGACAGCACGCCGGGCAAGGGCAGCACCTTCACCTGCCACTTCCCGCCCGCGCAGGTGGTGCGGCGCTGAAGCGGCGGCGGCGGGCTTGAAAGCCGCGCCGCCACCTCCCATGCTATGGGCTTTCCACTGCGACAAGCCCCCATGGACCCTTCCCCTGCCTATACCGCCGCCCGCTACTTCGCCGACTTCGGCCTCGTCCTGTTCGCCCTGCTGCTGGTCCTGCTCAACGGCTTCTTCGTCGCCGCCGAGTTCGCCATGGTCAAGCTGCGCGCCACCCGCGTCGAGAGCATCGCCGCCGAGCACGGCTGGCGCGGCCACATCCTGCGCACCGTGCACGGCCAGCTGGACGCCTACCTGTCGGCCTGCCAGCTGGGCATCACCCTCGCCTCCCTCGGCCTCGGCTGGGTCGGCGAGCCGGCCTTCGCCCACCTGCTCGAGCCGCTGCTCGGCTACTTCGGCGTCGACTCGCCGGCGCTGGTGCACGGCATCGCCTTCTTCACCGCGTTCTTCATCATCTCCTACCTGCACATCGTGGTCGGCGAGCTGGCGCCCAAGTCCTGGGCGATCCGCCAGCCCGAGCGCCTGTCGCTGTGGACCGCCGCGCCGCTGTACGCCTTCTACTGGGCCATGTACCCGGCGATCTGGCTGCTCAACGCCAGCGCCAACGCCATCCTGCGCATCGCCGGACAGGGTGAACCGGGGCCGCACCACGAGCATCACTACAGCCGCGAGGAACTCAAGCTGATCCTCCACTCCAGCCGCGGCCGCGACGCCGGCGACCAGGACCTGCGCGTGCTGGCCTCGGCCATGGAGCTGGGCGAGCTGGAGGTGGTCGACTGGGCCAACTCGCGCGAGGACCTGGTGTGCCTGGACGCCGACGCCAGCCTCGACGAGATCCTCGCCGAGATCCGCCGCCACAAGTTCAGCCGCTACCCGGTGCAGGACGCCGCGCAGCAGTTCGTCGGCGTGCTGCACATCAAGGACCTGCTGCTGGCCCTGCCCGAGCCCGGCGAGGCCGCCGCCTTCGACCTGCGCAGCCTGCTGCACCCCATCGAGCGGGTGTCGCGGCACCTGCCGCTGGGCCGCCTGCTCGAGCAGTTCCGCCAGGGCGGCGCGCACTTCGCCCTGGTCGAGGAGGCCGACGGCAAGGTGGTCGGCTTCCTGACCATGGAGGACGTGCTCGAGGTGCTGGTCGGCGACATCCAGGACGAGCACCGCAAGACCGAGCGCGGCCTGCTCGCCTACCAGCCGGGCAAGCTGCTGGTGCGCGGCGACACGCCGCTGTTCAAGATCGAGCGCCTGCTCGAGGTGAATCTCGACGACGTCGAGGCCGACACCCTGGCCGGGCTGGTCTACGACAGCCTCAAGCGCCTGCCCAGCGAGGACGAGACGCTGGAGACCCACGGCCTGCGCATCATCGTCAAGAAGATGAAGGGGCCGAAGATCGTCATGGCCAAGGTGCTCAGGCTGGACTGAACCGGCGCCCTATTCGCCCAACGCCAAAGGGCCACCCCGCGGGGTGGCCCTTGTCGTTGGCGAGCCCTGCAGTGCGGTCAGTCCTCGCCGCCGATGGCGAAGTTGGGCAGGCTGTCCACCGGCTGGGCGAACTGGAAGGGGATCGACTCCACCGCCAGGCCGACGTTGCGCTGCACCACGAAGTGCAGGTGCGGGCCGGTGCTGCGCCCGGTGTTGCCGGAGCGGGCGATGGGCGCGCCGGCGCGCACGCGCTGGCCGGGGGCGACCTGCACCGAGCCCTGCTGCAGGTGCAGGTAGACGCCCATGGTGCCGTCGTCGTGGAGGATGCGCACGTAGTTGCCGCCGGGGTACGGCGCCGCGCCGGCCTGGCTGTTCAGGGTGCCGACCACCACCCCCTCGCGGGCGGCGAGGATCGGCGTGCCCTCGGGCATGGCGATGTCCACCGCGTGGCGGCCCTTGGGCGTGAAGTGGCTGTACAGGCCGTTGGCGCCCTGGCTCTGGCGGAACGGCCCGCCCTGCCAGGGCAGCGGGTAGCGGTAGGGGCGCGGCAGCAGGCGCGGGTCGCCGAGGGCGTGGCTGAGTCTGGGCGTGTAGCGCAGCGGCTGCGCCGGGTCGCGCGGCGCCAGGGTCAGCAGGCGGATCTGGCTGCGCGGCGGCAGGATCCAGCGCAGCGGCCGGTCCGGCGCGCCGCTGGCGTTGGCGACGTCCTCCACGCGCAGCTCGACCTCCACCGGGGCGAACAGCTCGTTGTGCACCCGCAGGGTGTGGCCGCCGGCGTGCCTGACGGTGTCCAGGCGCACCCGCGCATCCGGCGCCTCGGCGCGCGGCGCCGCGCCGGGCGCGCGCAAGCCGCCGGGCTGCAGCTGGAACACCTGCGCGCCCGGGCGGGCCTGGTCGCTGTAGGTGACCACGCCGTTGGCGTCGACATGCTTGTAGATGGTCAGCGCGCCGGCCGGGGCGGCCAGGCCGGCGAGCAGGAAACCGAGCAGGAGGGAGCGGACGGTCATGATGGCACGCTGTCAGCAGGGCGGAAGACCGGGCAAGCCTACCAGCCCGGCCGGCGTCCGGGTGAGACGCGTTCGGCGCTGCCGCGAACGGATTCGCGCCGGCCTGATCTGGATCAGGCCGGCGGCGCTCAGGCCTGGTCGGCCGGACCCTGCTTGGCCAGCCCGGTGTGGCGCACGTCGGTGCCGCGCACCAGGTAGATCACCAGCTCGGCGATGTTGCGCGCGTGGTCGCCGATGCGCTCCAGCGAGCGCAGCGCCCAGATCACGCTGAGCACGCGGGAGATCGAGCGCGGGTCTTCCATCATGTAGGTGGCCAGCTCGCGCAGCGCGCTCTTGTACTCGCGGTCGACGATCTTGTCGTACTGCGCCACCGACAGGGCGAGGTCGGCGTCGAAGCGGGCGAAGGCGTCCAGCGCCTCCTGGACCATCTTGCGCACCTGCTCGCCGATGTGGCGGATCTCCACGTAGCCCTTGGGCGCCATGCCGTCCTCGCACAGCTCGATGGCGCGCTTGGCGATCTTGGTGGCCTCGTCGCCGATGCGCTCGAGGTCGATCACCGACTTGGAGATGCTGATGATCAGGCGCAGGTCGGAGGCCGCCGGCTGGCGGCGGGCGAGGATGCGCACGCACTCCTCGTCGATGTCGCGCTCCATCTGGTTGATCTGGTTGTCGACGTCGCGTACCTGCTGGGCGAGGCCGGAGTCGGCGTCGACCAGCGCGCTGACCGCGTCGCTGACCTGCTTCTCCACCAGGCCGCCCATGGCCAGCAGGTGGCTGCGGATGTCCTCCAGCTCGGCGTTGAACTGGGCGGAGATGTGATGGGTGAGACCGTCTTTGTTGATCATGTGCGAACCCTCGCTGAAACCGGATACCTGAACAGGATGGAGTGGCCCTTGGAAAATCGTGTCGGACAAGGAGGCGACGCGCAGACAGTACACGACCCGTACGGCAAGCGTCGCCGACGCAGTCCGGCGCGATTTGCCATGGCCACTAGCCGTAGCGGCCGGTGATGTAGTCCTCGGTCTGCTTCTTCGCCGGGTTGGTGAACAGGGTATCGGTATCACCGAACTCGATCAGCTTGCCCATGTACATGAACGCGGTGTAGTCGGAGACGCGCGCCGCCTGCTGCATGTTGTGGGTGACGATGACGATGGTGTACTGGCCCTTCAGCTCGTTGATCAGCTCCTCGACCTTGAGGGTGGAGATCGGGTCGAGCGCCGAGCAGGGTTCGTCGAGCAGCAGCACTTCCGGCTGCACCGCCACGGTGCGGGCGATCACCAGGCGCTGCTGCTGGCCGCCGGAGAGGCCCAGCGCCGAGTCGTGCAGGCGGTCCTTGACCTCGTCCCACAGCGCCGCGCTCTTCAGCGCCCACTCCACGGTCTCGTCGAGCACGCGCTTCTGGTTGATGCCCTGCAGGCGCAGGCCGTAGACCACGTTCTCGTAGATGCTCTTGGGGAACGGGTTGGGCTTCTGGAACACCATGCCGACGCGGCGGCGCAGCTCGGCGACGTCGACGCCCTTGGCGTAGATGTCCTTGCCGTCGAGGCGGATCTCGCCTTCCACACGGCAGCCGTCGACCAGGTCGTTCATGCGGTTGAAGGTGCGCAGCAGGGTCGACTTGCCGCAGCCCGACGGGCCGATGAAGGCGGTGACGCGGTTGCGCGGGATGTTCATCTGCACGTCGTACAGCGCCTGCTTGTCGCCGTAGAACAGGTTGAGACCGGGCACCTCGAGGGCCACCGGCTCGCTGGCCAGGTCGAGGGTCTGCTTCTTGCGGCCCAGGCTGTCGAGGTTGATGCCGTGGGTGTGTTGTTGCGACATGGGGATCTCCCTACGCTCACAGTTCGGTTGCGCAGCGCGGGCCGCCGTGCGGCCCGCCGGCTGCGGCGGAAATCGGTCAGTGGTCCAGCGCCTTGTACTTCTCGCGCAGGTGGTTGCGGATGTACACCGCGCTCAGGTTGAGCAGGGCGATCACCAGCACCAGCAGCAGCGCGGTGGCGTACACCAGCGGGCGGGCGGCCTCGACGTTGGGGCTCTGGAAGCCGACGTCGTAGATGTGGAAGCCCAGGTGCATGATCTTCTGGTCGAGGTGCAGGTACGGGTAGTTGCCGTCCAGCGGCAGGCTCGGCGCCAGCTTGACCACGCCGACCAGCATCAGCGGCGCCACCTCGCCGGCGGCGCGCGCCACGGCGAGGATCATGCCGGTCATCATCGCCGGGCTGGCCATCGGCAGCACCACCTTCCACAGCGTCTCGGCCTTGGTCGCGCCGAGCGCCAGCGAGCCCTCGCGCAGGGCGCGCGGGATGCGCGCCAGGCCTTCCTCGGTGGCGACGATCACCACCGGCACGGCGAGGATCGCCAGGGTCAGCGACGCCCACAGCAGGCCCGGGGTGCCGAAGGTCGGCGCCGGCAGCGCCTCGGCGAAGAACAGCTGGTCGATCGAGCCGCCCAGCACGTAGACGAAGAAGCCCAGGCCGAACACCCCGTAGACGATCGCCGGCACGCCGGCCAGGTTGTTCACCGCGATGCGGATGATGCGGGTCAGCAGGCCCTGCCTGGCGTACTCGCGCAGGTAGATGGCCGCCAGCACGCCGAACGGGGTGACGATCACCGCCATGATCAGGGTCATCATCACGGTGCCGAAGATCGCCGGGAAGATGCCGCCCTCGGTGTTGGCCTCGCGCGGCTCGTCGCTGACGAACTCCCACAGCTTGGCGAAGTAGAAGCCCAGCTTGTCCAGGGTGCCCATGGCGTTGGGCTGGAAGGCGCGCACCACCTTGCCCAGGCTCAGCTCCACCTCGCGGCCGTCGACGGTCTTGAGCACCACGCTGTCGCGGTTGAACTGCTGCTGCAGGGCGACCAGCTGCTCCTCGAGCACCTTGTACTCGGCGTCCCACTGGGCGCGCTCGGCGTCCAGGTCGGCCTGCGCGGCGGCGTCCAGCCTGCCTTCCAGCTCCAGCTCGCGGGTCTGCAGCCGCAGGCGCTCGAGGCCGGCGTTGATGCGGCCGATGTCCTTCTTCTCCAGGCGGGCGATCTGCGCGTGCAGCTCGTCGACGCGCTCGATGCGCGCCTGCAGCTCGGCCCAGGCGGCGTCGCCCTGGGCGACCAGCTGGCCGCCCTCCTTGACCGCCTGCAGGTAGCCGTAGAAGTTGCCCCACTCGCGGCGCTCCAGCACCGCCAGCTGCGCGGGGGTGCCCGGCTCGTGCAGCCACTCGCCGACCACCCAGCTGAAGTCGGCGCCGTACACTTCGCGGTTGCCGACCTTGAGCAGCTCGCGGGTCATGAACTCGCCGCCCTTGACGTCCACCGGCAGGCCGCTGGCGGCCAGGCGCGCGCGCGGCACTTCCTCGGCCTGCACCACCTCGCCGGCGATCAGCTTGGCCGGCTGGCCGGGGATGCGGTACTCGGCCTGCACCACGTCGGCCGGCCAGAAGTGGCCGAGGCCGCGGGTGGCGATCACCGCCAAGAGGCCGAGGGTCATGATCACGGCGATCGACACCGCGCCGCCGGTCATCCACACCCAGGGCGTGCCGCTCTTGAACCAGGTTTTCAGGTTTTGCTGTTTCACGTTCACGGACGTCTACCTTTCCAGAGCCTCAGAGCGACGCGTACTTCTTGCGCAGGCGGGTGCGGATCAGCTCCGCCAGGGTGTTCATCACGAAGGTGAAGGCCAGCAGTACCAGCGCGGCGAGGAACAGCACGCGGTAGTGGGTGCTGCCCACCTCGGACTCCGGCATTTCCACCGCCACGTTGGCGGCCAGGGTGCGCAGGCCCTCGAAGATGTTCATCTCCATGATCGGCGTGTTGCCGGTGGCCATCAGCACGATCATGGTCTCGCCCACCGCGCGGCCCATGCCGATCATCAGCGCCGAGAAGATGCCCGGGCTGGCGGTGAGGATCACCACGCGGGTCAGGGTCTGCCACGGCGTGGCGCCCAGGGCCAGGGAGCCGAAGGTCAGGCTCTTCGGCACGCTGAACACGGCGTCCTCGGCGATCGAGAAGATGTTGGGGATCACCGCGAAGCCCATCGCCAGGCCGACCACCAGGGCGTTGCGCTGGTCGAAGGGGATGCCCAGGTCGTTGGACAGCCACAGGCGCATGTCGCCGCCGAAGAACCAGTTCTCCAGGTGGCCGCTCATGCTCAGGGCGAAGGCGCCGACGCCGAGCACCACCGGGATCAGCAGCGCGGCTTCCCAGCCGTCCGGCACGCGCAGGCGGATGCCCTCCGGCAGGCGGCTCCAGATCCAGGCGGCGAGGACGATGCCGAGCGGGGTCAGCAGCAGCAGGCTGAAGATGCCCGGCAGGTGGCCCTCGACGTAGGGGGCGAGGAACAGGCCGGCGAAGAAGCCGAGGATCACCGTCGGCAGCGCCTCCATCAGCTCGATCACCGGCTTGACCTTGCGGCGCATCGCCGGGGCCATGAAGTAGGCGGTGTAGATGGCCGCGCAGATCGCCAGCGGGGCGGCCAGCAGCATGGCGTAGAAGGCCGCCTTGAGGGTGCCGAAGGCCAGCGGCGCCAGGCTCAGCTTGGGCTCGAAGTCGGTGTTGGCCGAGGTCGACTGCCAGACGTGCCTGGGCTCGTCATAGCTCTCGTACCAGACCTTGCCCCACAGCGCGCTCCACGACACTTCCGGGTGCGGGTTGTCGACCACGAAGCGCTTGAGCTGGCCGTTGCTCTCCACCAGCACGCGGCTGGCGCGCGGCGACAGGGCGGCGACCGCGGCGCCGTCGGCGACCGGCTCGGTGAGCAGGGTGCGGTGCGCGGTGCTGTGGAAGATGCCCAGGGTGCCCTTGGCGTCCAGGGCCATGAAGCCCTTGCGGCGCTCCTCGGCGAGGATCTGGGTCACCGGGCTGTCGCCCAGCTGGAAGTCGCGGATGCGGGTCAGGCTGGCCTTGCCGTCCTGGCCGCGGACCATGAACCACTGGGCGATGCCGCCTTTCGAGTCGCCGACCATCAGCGACAGGCCGCCGAGCAGCGGGCTGGCGGTGGTGATCTCGGTGCCGGCGTCGCGGGCCAGGTCGTAGCGGCCGTTCAGGCTGTTGTTGCGCAGGTCGAACACGTCGGCGGTGGCGCGGCCGTTGAACACGTACAGCCACAGGTGGCGCGGATCGATGTCCAGGGCGCGGATCGGGTCGGCGATCTGCGGCAGGTCGATGCGCCGCTCGCTGAGGCTGGTCTCGCCGGTGAACAGGTTCTCCTCGCGCTCGAGGCTCAGCACGTGCAGCTCGGCGCCGGTGGAGGCGGCCAGCAGCAGGGTCGAGTCGTTGAGGCTGACGCCGACGGTGTCCAGCGCGCGGCCCTGCGGGTCGAGGGCGATCGGCGCCTCGCCGAACGGGTACTCGACCACCGGGACGATGGTCTTGACGTTGTTCGGGTAGGACACCTTGTAGTTGTGCTGCAGCACCAGCACCTGGCCGTTGGACAGGCCCAGCGCCACGCGGCGGCTGCCCGGCTGGTCCTGGCCGACCGAGCGGATGGTCGTCCCGGCCGGCAACGGCAGGCCGACCCTGTCCAGCGCCGCGCCGTTCTGCAGGTCGAAGAACTGCACGCTGCCGGCGCGATCCAGACGCATGGCCACCTGGTTCTGCTCCTCGATGGCCAGCAGCAGCGGCTGCTCCTGCTGGGCCAGCCAGGCCGGCTGCTGGGCGTCGCGCGCCTCCAGCGAGGCGCCGCCGAAGATCGGCAGCACCACATAGGCCAGGTAGAAGAAGATCAGGGTGATGGCGGCCAGCACGGCCAGGCCGCCGATGGACACGTACCAGCGCGCCAGGCGGTCCTTGAGTGCACGCATGCGACGCTTGCGCTGCAGCGCCGGGGTATCGAAATCCAGCCGCTGCGATTTTGTGAGAGAGGTCATGGTTTCACGGGCCAAGTCATTCATGCGCACACCCTAGCGGGGCTTTATGACACAAAGATTACAGAGCGGTGACGCGGCGACGCCCGCCACTCTCGCGAGGGTGGCGGGCGTCGCTGGGGTCGGGCTGGCGCCCGGGGCGTCCGTGCCGCCTGCAAGTCGACGACTTACAGGCCCAGCTCCTTGAGGGTCTTCTCGGCGATCTTGCTCGGCAGCGGGATGTAGCCGTCCTTGACCACCACTTCCTGGCCCTGCTTGGACAGCACCAGCTTGATGAACTCGGCGTCCAGCGGGCTCAGCGGCTTGTTCGGCGCCTTGTTCACGTAGACGTAGAAGTAGCGCGCCAGCGGGAACTTGCCGGCCAGGGCGTTGGCTTCGTTGGCCTCGAAGGCTTCGCCGCCCTTCTTGGACAGCGGCACGGCCTTGACGCTGGAGGTCTTGTAGCCGATGCCCGAGTAGCCGATGGCGTTCAGGGTGCTGGAGATCGACTGCACCACCGAGGCGGAACCCGGCTGCTCGTTGACGTTGGCCTTGAAGTCACCCTTGCACAGGGCTTCTTCCTTGAAGTAGCCGTAGGTGCCGGACACCGAGTTGCGGCCGAACAGCTGGATCGGCTTGGCGGCCCACTCGCCGGTCAGGCCCAGGTCGCCCCAGGTCTTGATGTCCTTGTCGCCACCGCACAGGCGGGTGCTGGAGAAGATCGCGTCGACCTGGGCGATGTCCAGCGACTTGATCGGGTTGTCCTTGTGCACGAACACAGCCAGGGCGTCGATGGCGACCGGCACGGCGGTCGGCTTGTAGCCGTACTTCTCTTCGAAGGCCTGGATCTCGTTGTCCTTCATCGGACGGCTCATCGGACCCATGTTGGCGGTGCCTTCGGTCAGCGCCGGCGGCGCGGTGGAGGAACCGGCGGCCTGGATCTGGATGTTCACGTTCGGGTAGTTCTTCTTGTATTCCTCGGCCCACAGGGTCATCAGGTTGGCCAGGGAATCGGAACCGACGCTGGACAGGTTGCCCGACACGCCGGTGGTCTTCTCGTAGGTCGGCAGAGCCGGGTCGATGGCGGCAACCGCACTGGCGGTGGCGACGCCGGCGGCGACGAAGGTCATGGCCGCCATCAAACGCTTCAATTTCATGCCTTGCTCCTAACGGGGGAGGGGATGGTTCGGATCGGGGGCCAGTATCGGCAGGCCGCATGAACACTCTATGAAGCGTTTGTGACAATTGCATGACGACACCGGGCGTGCGGCGGGTTGCCGCGGCCGGGCCCGCCGGCGCTGTCGCTTTGCCCCGGGGCTTGGCACAATTGCCGCTGTGCACAACAACAATTCCCCGAGCCCCGCTGAAAGCATGAACGAATTCGAACAGGAAGATCCCATCCCGCAGGGCGACCTGGCCCTGCAGATCACCGCGCTGCCGCGCGAAACCAACGGCTTCGGCGACATCTACGGCGGCTGGCTGGTGGCGCAGATGGACCTGGCCGGCACCGCCATGGCCAGCCGCATCGCCGGCGGCCGGGTGGCCACGGTGGCGATCGACCGCATGGCCTTCCTGGTGCCGGTGGCGGTGGGCGCGCAGCTGTCCTTCTATACCCAGACGGTGGCCGTCGGCCGCAGCTCGGTACGCCTCTTGGTCGAGGTGTGGAGCGACGACCCGCTGACCAGCGAATGGCGCAAGGTCACCGAGGCGGTGTTCGTGTTCGTCGCCATCGACGCCAGCGGCCGCACCCGCCCGCTGGCGACGCGCGCCTGACGGCGGCCCCGGACGGCACAACGCCAGCCCGAGGGCTGGCGTTGTCGTTTCAGCAGCGCGCGCCGCGATTCAGCTGCGGATGTTGTAGATCAGCTTCTCGTTGTCCTCGGCATAGTCGCGCAGGCGCTTGAGATAGGCCTTCTGCTGCGCCCACACCTTGCCGGCGGCCGGGTCGGCGGCGGCCGCCGCCTCGACCACCTCGGCGGCCACCTCGCGCAGGCGGGCGATCACCGCATCGGGCAGGCGGCGCACCTCGACACCCTCGGCCCTGAGCTTCTCCATCGCCTCCATGTTGCGCGCGTTGTAGTCGTCGAGCATGTCGCCGTTGACGTCGCGGGCGGCGGCGCTGACGATGGCCTTGAGGTCGGCCGGCAGCTTGTCCCAGGCGGCCTGGTTGACGGTCAGCTCGAAGGTCACGTTGGGCTCCTGCCAGCCCGGGGTGTAGTAGTACTTGGCCGCCTTGTGCAGGCCGAGGGCCAGGTCGTTGTACGGGCCGATCCACTCGGTGGCGTCGATGGCGCCGGTCTGCAGGGCGGTGAAGATCTCGCCGGCCGGCAGGTTGACCACGGTGCCGCCCATGCGGGTCAGCACCTCGCCGCCCAGGCCCGGGGTGCGCATCTTCAGGCCCTTGAAGTCGTCGACCGAGTTGATCTCCTTGTTGAACCAGCCGGCGGTCTGCACGCCGGTGGCGCCGCAGGCGAAGGGCACCACGTTGAACGGCTTGTACACCTCCTCCCACAGCTGCATGCCGCCGCCGTAGTGCAGCCAGGTGTTCATCTCCTGGGCGTTGGGGCCGAACGGCAGGGCGCAGAAGAACTGCGCCGCCGGCACCTTGCCCTTCCAGTAGTAGGGCGCGCCGTGGCCCATCTCGGCGGTGCCGCGCGACACCGCGTCGAACACCTCCAGCGCCGGCACCAGCTCGCCGGCCGCGTAGACCTTGACCTGCAGGCGGCCGCTGCTCATCTCGTTGACCAGCCGGGCGAAGCGCTCGGCGCCGACGCCGACGCCGGGGAAGTTCTTCGGCCAGGAGGTGACCATCTTCCAGGTGAAGGTCTGCGCCGGAGCGGCGGCGCCACCCGGGGCACTCTCGTTCTGCTTCTGGCAGCCGGCCAGCGCGGTGGCGGCCAGGCCGACACCGGCGGCGGCGAGTATCTCGCGACGTTTCATGCAGGACTCCTTGTTGTTGTGCGGCGCTGCCATCTGCGGCGGCAGGCGTGCCTCTTGATAACACGGGCGCGGGTTGTCTCTCCAGCATAGTCGCAGCGGCTAGACTGACAGACGGTTATTCCAAATCATCCAGCAATTGCCGTCCGATCATCGCTATTGCGAGAATCGCCGGACTGACCAATTGACAACTACAAGGACCCTCCCATGTCCGACTCACCTCCTGCCCTGCTCAGGCTGGCACGCGGCATCGAGGCGCTCAACGCGCGCTTCGGCAAAGCCTGCGCCTGGCTGACCCTGTTCCTCGTCCTCGGCACCGCCGTGGTGGTGGTGCTGCGCTACGGCTTCGGCATCGGCGCCATCGCCCTGCAGGAAGCGGTGATGTACGCCCACGCCCTGGTGTTCATGGGCGCCGCCGCCTGGACCCTGCAGCGCGGCGGCCACGTGCGCGTCGACATCTTCTACCAGAAGTTCCCGCAGCCCCGGCAGGCGCTGGTCGACCTGCTCGGCCACCTGTTCCTGCTGCTGCCGGTGTGCCTGTTCCTGGCCTGGAACAGCTGGGACTACGTGGCCTCGTCCTGGGCCACCCGCGAGGTGTCCGGCGAGAGCGGCGGCCTGGCCTTCGTCTACCTGCAGAAGAGCATCATCCTGGTCCTGCTGGTCAGCCTGATGCTGCAGGCGCTGGCCGACATCATCATCTACGGCTACCGCCTGGCCGGCCGCGAGCCCTACCCGGAGGTGCACCATGGCTGAGCTGATGGCGATCCTGCTGTTCGTCAGCATCTGCGTGTTCCTCATGTCCGGCTACCCGGTGGCCTTCACCCTGGGCGGCGTGTCGCTGCTGTTCGCCGGCATCGGCATCGTCACCGGCACCTTCGACGGCAGCTACCTGCACGCCCTGCCCAACCGCCTGTTCGGCATCATGAACAACCAGACCATGCTGGCGGTGCCGCTGTTCGTGTTCATGGGCGTGATGCTGGAGAAGTCGCGGGTCGCCGAGGACCTGCTGGAATCCATGTCGCGGCTGTTCGGCACCCTGCGCGGCGGCCTGGCGATCTCGGTGTGCGTGGTCGGCGCGCTGCTCGCCGCCTCCACCGGCATCGTCGGCGCCACCGTGGTGACCATGGGCCTGCTGGCCCTGCCGACCATGCTGCGCCGCGGCTACGACCCGGCCATCGCCACCGGCACCCTGGCCGCCACCGGCACCCTCGGCCAGATCATCCCGCCGTCGATCATCCTGGTGCTGCTCGGCGACGTGATGTCCAGCGCCTACCAGCAGGCGCAGCTGAAGATGGGCATCTTCTCGCCGAAGACCGTCTCGGTGGGCGACCTGTTCGTCGGCGCGCTGATCCCCGGCCTGGTGCTGGTCGGCCTGTACATCCTCTACCTGGTGTTCGTCGCCATCACCCAGCCCAAGCGCCTGCCGGCGCTGCCGCAGGAGGAACTCGGCCCGATCGAGTGGGGCAAGCTGTTCAACGCGCTGATCCCGCCGCTGGTGCTGATCGCCGCGGTGCTCGGCTCGATCCTCGCCGGCTACGCCACCCCCACCGAGGCGGCGGCCCTCGGCGCGGTGGGCGCCATGCTGCTGGCGCTGGTCAAGGGCAAGCTGAACTTCTCCCAGATGCGCGAGGTGGCCTACGGCACCACCGAGATCAGCGCCATGGTGTTCCTGATCCTGATCGGCGCCTCGCTGTTCTCCCTGGTGTTCCGCGGCTTCGGCGGCGAGGTGCTGATCGAGGACGTGTTCAAGCAGCTGCCCGGCGGCGTGCTCGGCGCCTTCTTCCTGGTCATGCTGGTGATCTTCCTGCTCGGCTTCATCCTCGACTTCATCGAGATCATCTTCGTGGTGGTGCCGATCGTCGGCCCGGTGCTGCTGGCCATGGGCCTCGACCCGGTGTGGCTGGGAGTGATGATCGCCCTCAACCTGCAGACCTCGTTCCTCACCCCGCCGTTCGGCTTCTCGCTGTTCTACCTGCGCGGCGTCACCCCGCGCTCGATCCCGACCAGCGTGATGTACAAGGGCATCGTGCCGTTCATCATCATCCAGATCCTGATGCTGGTGGTGGCCTACCTGTGGCCGGGGCTGATCACCTGGCTGCCCGAGGTGGTCTACGGCAAGTGACGCTGCGCTGACGACAAGGGCCGGTCAAAGACCGGCCCTTGTCGTTTGGCCTGCAGAATGCTCGCCTCCTCAGGCCGCCGCTCCGGCGAGTCAGCGCCGTAGGGTGGAAAACGACCGCAGGTCTTTTCCACCGTCAGCCCTGCTGCGTGACTCGACGCAGGGTCGCGGTAGAAAACCGCTGCGCGGGTTTTCTACCCTGCATTTGCTCCGTTACCCCCTGCGCTGCGGCGCCGGCTGCTGCTGGGTGATGCAGTGGATGTTGCCGCCGCCGAGGAGGATCTCGCGGCCCGGCAGCATCACCACCTCGCGCTCGGGGAACAGGCGCTGCAGGGTGGCGGCCGCCTCGGCGTCATGCGGGTCGTCGAAGCAGGGCGCGATGATGCCGCCGTTGACGATCAGGAAGTTGATGTAGGAAGCGGCCAGGCGGATCGCCGGGTCGCGCGGCTGGCTGCCGGCGACCAGGTCGACCCCCGCGCACTCCTCGGCGGTGGCGTGCAGCGGGCCGGGGATCGGCATGCGGTGCACGACCAGCACGCGGCCGCGGGCATCGCGCACCTGCTCGAGCACCGCCAGCGCGGCGCGGCAGCGCGACCAGTTGGGATCGCGCTCGTCGTCGGTCCAGGCCAGCAGCACCTCGCCGGGGCGCACGAAGCAGCAGAAGTTGTCGACGTGGCCGTCGGTCTCGTCGTTGTACAGGCCGTGCGGCAGCCAGATCACCCGCTCCACCGCCAGGTGGGCATGCAGCACCGCCTCGATCTCGCCGCGGGTCAGCTGCGGATTGCGGTTGGGGTTGAGCAGGCACTCCTCGGTGGTCAGCAGGGTACCCTCGCCGTCGACATGGATGGCGCCACCCTCCAGCACGAAGCCTTCGGCGCGGTAGCGCGCGCAGCGCTCGATCTCGAGGATCTTGCCGGCCACCTGGTCGTCGCGGTTCCACGGCGCGTACAGGCCGCCGGCGAAGCCGCCCCAGGCGTTGAAGGTCCAGTCCACGCCGCGCACCTCGCCGCGGCCGTCGACCACGAAGGTCGGCCCGGTATCGCGCACCCAGGCGTCGTCGCAGCTCAGCTCGACCACGCGGATGTCGCCGTGGGCCAGGCGCGCGCGGGCGTTCTCGTACTGCGCCGCACTGACCCCGACGGTCACCGGCTCGAAGCGGACGATGGCCTTCGCCACCGCGGCGAAGGCCGCCTGCGCCGGCTTGGCGCCGAGGCGCCAGTTGTCCGGCCGCTCCGGCCAGAGCAGCCAGGTCTGCGCATGCGGCTCCCATTCCGCCGGCATGCGGAAACCGTCGGCGCGCGGGGTGGTGTTCAGGGTGGTCATCGCGGCTACCTGTCGAGCTTGATCGTTCCCGCGCTCCCGCGTGGGAGCGCAACCGGGGACGCTCCGCGTCCCCTCTGATTCCCTGCCTATTGCTTGATCGTTCCCACGCTCCTGCGTGGGAACGTCGCTGGAGACGCTCCGCGTCTCTGCGGATGGCCGCGCTACTCGGAGCGCTGCACGCCATCGAGGGTGGCCAGCGCGCCGTACAGGTTCGGCCGGCGGTCGCGGAACACGCCCCAGGCGCTGCGGGTGTGCTCCAGCTGGTCGAGGTCGAAGCTGTGCACCAGGACGCCCTCCTCGTGCTCGCCCAGCTCGGCGACCTTGGCGCCGAACGGGTCGGCGATGAACGAGGAACCGTAGAAGGTGATGTGGTAGTCGTCCTGGTCCTCGCGGCCGATGCGGTTGCTGGCGATCAGCGGCATCAGGTTGGCGCCGGCGTGGCCCTGCTGCACGCGCTGCCAGTGGTCGCGGGAGACGATGGTCGGGTCGTGCGGCTCGCTGCCGATGGCGGTCGGGTAGAACAGCAGCTCGGCGCCCTGCAGGGCCATGGCCCGCGCGCACTCGGGGAACCACTGGTCCCAGCAGATGCCCACGCCGATCTTCGCATAGCAGGTGTTCCACACCCGGAAGCCGCTGTCGCCGGGGTTGAAGTAGTACTTCTCGTGGTAGCCGGGGCCGTCGGGGATGTGGCTCTTGCGGTAGCTGCCGAGCAGGCTGCCGTCGGCGTCGATGACGGCGACGCTGTTGAAGCGCGCCCGCCCGGCGCGCTCGAAGAAGCTGATCGGCAGCACCACCTTGAGCTCGCGGGCGACCTTGCGGAAGTGGGCGATGGCCTCGTTGCCTTCCAGCGGAGTGGCCAGCTGCAGGTAGTCGGGGTTGGGCTTCTGGCAGAAGTACGGGGTCTCGAACAGCTCCTGCAGGAGGATGATCTGCGCCCCCTGCGCCGCCGCTTGGCGCACCAGCTTCTCGGCGTTGGCGATGTTGGCGGCGCGTTCCCAGGAGCAGGCCATCTGGGTGGCGGCGACGGTGACGATGCGGGACATGGCGACCTCGTGGCGACGCGGAAGGAAGTGCCTTCAAGCTGGCAGAGGATGGCGACGGGGTCAAATGGCCAAGGCCCTGGGTCGAGAGCCGAGGACGGCAGGGTGGCTGGCCACCCCGCCGCTGGCCGATGATTCAGACCGTATGCAGGTACCAGTTGTACTCGAGGTCGGAGATCGAGTGCTCGAACTCCTCCAGCTCGTGCTCCTTGCAGGCGACGAAGATGTCGATGTAGTCGGGGTTGATGTAGCGACCGAGGATCTCGCTGTCGTCCAGCGCGCGCAGGGCGTCGCGCAGGTTGTTGGGCAGGCTCTGCTCGAGCTGCTCGTAGGAGTTGCCCTCGATCGGCTCACCCGGCTCGATGCGATGGCTCAGGCCGTGGTGCACGCCGGCCAGCAGGGAGGCCATCAGCAGGTAGGGGTTGGCGTCGGCGCCCGCCACGCGCTGCTCGATGCGCAGCGCGTCGGGGTTGCCGGTGGGCACGCGCAGGGCCACGGTGCGGTTGTCCATGCCCCAGGACGGCGCATTGGGCACGTAGAACTGCGAGCCGAAACGGCGGTAGGAGTTGACGTTGGGGCAGAGGAAGGCCATCGACGCCGGCAGCGTCTCCAGCACGCCGCCGATGGCGTGGCGCAGGGCGTCGTTGTCCTGCGCGTTGTCGGCGGCGAAGATGTTGCGTCCGTCGCGATCCAGCAGCGAGATGTGCACGTGCAGACCGTTGCCGGCCTGGCCCGGGTAGGGCTTGGCCATGAAGGTGGTGTCCATCTCGTGGTCGTAGGCGGTGTTCTTGATCAGCCGCTTGAGCAGCACCGCGTAGTCGCAGGCCGCGAGCGGGTCGGCGACGTGGTTGAGGTTGACCTCGAACTGCGCCGGCGCGCTCTCCTTGACGATGGCGTCGGCCGGGATGCCCTGGATGTGGGCGCCGTCGAGGATGTCGCGCAGGCAGTCGGCGTATTCGTCGAGGTCGTCGATCGAGTAGACCTGCACCGCCTGCGGACGCTTGCCGGAGATCGGCGAACGCGGCGGCTGCGGGCGGCCGTTCACGTTCTCCTGGTCGATCAGGTAGAACTCCAGCTCGAAGGCCGCGCACACGGTCAGGCCCATGTCGGTGAAGCGCTGCACCACCTGGCGCAGCACCTCGCGCGGATCGGCGAAGAACGGCCGGCCTTCCATTTCGTGCATGGTCATCAGCAGCTGGGCGGTAGGCCGGCGCTGCCAGGGCTCCATGCGCAGGGTGCCGGGAATCGGGAAGCACACCCGGTCGGCATCACCGATGTCGAGCCCGAGGCCCGAGCTTTCCACGGTCGAGCCGGTGATATCCAGGGCGAACAGCGAAGCGGGAAGGTTGATGCCCTTTTCGTAGACCTTGAGCAGATTGCTGCGGTCGATGCGCTTGCCGCGCACCACGCCGTTCATATCCGCGATCAGAAGGTCAACGAACTGCACCTCGGGATGTTCCGCAAGGAACTCGTTCGCTTCCTTGAGCAGAACAGCACTCGTAGCGGCCGACATGATGGAACACCTTATATCTTGTTAAAAATATCAATCACGTATGTGCTCAGTTTTGAGTCAATCCCAAAGCCAATGGCTTGTCAATAGGCCCAAATGTTGCACGATGTCAGGGCGGCACGACCTCTTTCAGGGCGACGCCCGTGCCGCGAACGGCGGGCAACTGGCGCCGTTCGTCGCACCTGTTCAGGCAATCCTGCAGGTGTTGTCGAATAAATCGAACAAGTCTAAGCTCGGGCCAGATCACCCACTGCGACCTACCGGTGCCCCATGTCCCGCCAGCCCCTGATCGGCGTCACCGCCTGCAGCAAGCAGATCGGCCTGCACCCCTTCCACATCGTCGGCGACAAGTACCTGCGCGCCGTGGCCGTCGGTGCCGGCGGCCTGCCGCTGGTGATCCCGGCCCTGCCCGGGCTGATCGACATCGAGGCCCTGCTCGGGCATCTCGACGGCCTGCTGTTCACCGGCTCGCCGTCCAACGTCGAGCCGCAGCACTACCAGGGGCCGGCCAGCGAGCCGGGCACCCACCACGATCCGGCGCGCGACGGCATCACCCTGCCGCTGATCCGCGCCGCGGTGGACGCCGGCGTGCCGCTGCTCGGCATCTGCCGCGGCTTCCAGGAAATGAACGTGGCCCTCGGCGGCAGCCTGCACCAGCGCGTGCACGAGGCCGGCCCGTTCATGGACCACCGCTCCGACGACGAGGCCCCCGTGGAGGTGCAGTACGGCCTCAGCCACCCGCTGCACGTGCAGCCGGGCGGCCTGCTCGAGCGCCTGGGCCTCGGCCCGCAGTTCGAGGTCAACTCGGTGCACGGCCAGGGCGTCGAGCGCCTGGCTCCCGGCCTGCGCGTCGAGGGCCTGGCGCCGGACGGGCTGGTCGAGGCATTCTCGGTGGAGCGGGCGCAGACCTTCGCCCTCGGCGTGCAGTGGCACCCGGAGTGGAAGGTGGCCGAGCACCCGGCCTACCTGGCGATCTTCCGCGCCTTCGGCGACGCCTGCCGCGAGCGCGCCAGCCGACGCTGAGCCATGCTGTAAGGGATTACCGACGGGCAACGAACCGAGGTCGTTATGGCTACCAAGCTGGACCGGCTGAGCAACTGGCTGAAGGAACGCAAGATCATCGAAGTGGAGTGCCTGGTCACCGATCTCAACGGTATCGCCCGCGGCAAGATCGCGCCGACCAGCAAGTTCCTCGCCGAGCGCGGCATGCGTCTGCCGGAGAGCGTGCTGCTGCAGAGCGTGACCGGCGACTACGTCGAGGACGAGATCTACTACGAGCTGCTCGATCCCGCCGACATCGACATGTTCTGCCGTCCGGACGAGCACGCGGTATTCCTCGTCCCCTGGGCCGCCGAGCCGACCGCCATGGTGATCCACGACAGCTACGACAAGGTCGGCAACCCCACCGACCTGTCGCCGCGCAACGTGCTCAAGCACGTGCTCAAGCTCTACGCCGAACGGGACTGGCAGCCGATAGTCGCGCCGGAGATGGAGTTCTACCTGACCCAGCGCTGCGACGATCCCGACTACCCGCTGCAGCCGCCGGTGGGCCGCTCCGGGCGCCAGGAGACCGGCCGCCAGTCGTTCTCCATCGACGCCGCCAACGAGTTCGACCCGCTGTTCGAGGACATGTATGCCTGGTGCGAGGCCCAGGGCCTGGATCTGGACACCCTGATCCACGAGGAAGGCACCGCGCAGATGGAGATCAACTTCCGCCACGGCGACGCCCTGCAGCTGGCCGACCAGATCTTCGTGTTCAAGCGCACCCTGCGCGAGGCGGCGTTCAAGCACGGCGTCACCGCCACCTTCATGGCCAAGCCGATGACCGGCGAGCCGGGCAGCGCCATGCACCTGCACCAGAGCGTGGTCGACCGCAAGAGCGGGCGCAACGTGTTCTCCAGCGAGGACGGCAGCATGAGCGAGCTGTTCCTCAACCACATCGCCGGCCTGCAGAAGCTGATCCCCGAGGCGCTGCCGCTGTTCGCCCCCAACGTCAACTCGTTCCGCCGCTTCCTGCCCGACACCTCGGCGCCGGTCAACGTCGAGTGGGGCGAGGAGAACCGCACCGTCGGCCTGCGCGTGCCGGACGCCAACCCACAGAACCGCCGGGTGGAGAACCGCCTGCCGGGCGCCGACGCCAACCCCTACCTGGCCATCGCCGCCAGCCTGCTGTGCGGCTACGTCGGCATGGTCGAGGGCCTGCACCCGTCGCCGCAGGTCAAGGGCCGCGCCTACCAGCGGCGCAACCTGCGCCTGCCGCTCAACATCGAGGCGGCGCTGGAGGCCATGGAGCAGTCGAAGACCCTCGAGCGCTACCTGGGGCGGCGCTTCTGCCGCGGCTACGTGGCGGTCAAGCGGGTCGAGAACGAGAACTTCAAACGGGTGATCAGCTCCTGGGAACGAGAGTTCCTGCTGCTCTCGGTGTGAGCGCAGACACCCGGTCACCACTTGCATCAGGGGGAATCGCAATGACCCAGCACCGCAGTACCGCCGAGTGGCAGGCCCTCGGCCGCGAGCACCTGCTCGCCCCGTTCACCGACTACAAGCAGCTCGGCGCCAAGGGCGCGCGCATCGTCACCCGGGCCGATGGCGTCTACCTGTGGGACAGCGAGGGGCACAGGATCCTCGACGGCATGGCCGGCCTGTGGTGCGTCAACGTCGGCTACGGCCGCCGCGAACTGGCCGACGCCGCGCACCGGCAGATGCTCGAACTGCCCTACTACAACCTGTTCTTCCAGACCGCCCACCCGCCGGCCATCGAGCTGGCCGCGGCGATCGCCGAGATCGCCCCGCCGGGCATGCAGCATGTGTTCTTCACCGGCTCGGGCTCGGAGGCCAACGACACCGTGCTGCGCCTGGTGCGCCACTACTGGGCGATCAAGGGACAACCGTCGAAGAAGGTGATCATCGGCCGCATCAACGGCTACCACGGCTCCACCGTGGCCGGCGCCAGCCTCGGCGGCATGAAGGCGATGCACGAGCAGGGCGACCTGCCGATCCCCGGCATCACCCATATCGCCCAGCCCTACTGGTACGGCGAAAGCGGTGCGATGGGGCCGGAGGAGTTCGGCGAATGGGCCGCCAACGAGCTGGAGAAGAAGATCCTCGAGGTCGGCGAGGACAACGTCGCTGCCTTCATCGCCGAGCCGATCCAGGGCGCCGGCGGGGTGATCATCCCGCCGGAGAGCTACTGGCCGAAGGTGCGCGCGATCCTCGCCAGGCACGACATCCTGTTCGTCGCCGACGAGGTGATCTGCGGCTTCGGCCGCACCGGCGAGTGGTTCGGCAGCCAGTACTACGGCCTCGAGCCGGACCTGATGCCGATCGCCAAGGGCCTGACCAGCGGCTACCTGCCGATGGGCGGGGTGATCGTCCGCGATCACGTGGCGCAGACCCTGGCCGAGGGCGGCGAGTTCTACCACGGCTACACCTACTCCGGGCACCCGGTGGCGGCCGCCGTGGCGCTGGAGAACATCCGCATCCTGCGCGAGGAGAGGATCGTCGAACGGGTCAAGGCCGAGACGGCACCCTATTTGCAGAAACGCTGGCAGGAGCTGGCCGACCACCCGCTGGTGGGCGAGGCCCGCGGCCTGGGCATGCTCGGCGCACTGGAGCTGGTCAGGGACAAGAAGAGCCGTGCTCGTTTCGAGGGCGGCATCGGCATGCGCTGCCGCGAGCACTGCTTCCGCAACGGCCTGATCATGCGCGCGGTGGGCGACACCATGATCGTCTCGCCGCCGCTGGTGATCACGCCCGAGCAGATCGACGAGCTGGTCGCCCTGGCGCGCAAGTGCCTGGATGCCACCGCTGCCGAGGTGCGCGGCTGAACGCCGGGCGCCGCCGGCGTTGCCGCTACAGTTTCGCTGGCGGCGGTTGAGTGGCACGGCACTCCTTGCCAGACTCTGCAGCCGTGCGCTGGCCAGATGCAGCGGGGCGCGGACAGCAACGGCGCACCAGCGGACGGACCGGCCCAGCCGCCGATACAGACGGCAGCCGGCCCCGACCGGGGAAACCATTAGGAACCTTAAGGAAGCACAACCCGATGAAAGCATTCGCCAAGACCCTCCTCGCGGCCGCCCTGGCCGCCACCGTGGCCGGCGCGGCCCAGGCCGACGACAAGGTGCTGCACGTCTACAACTGGTCCGACTACATCGCGCCGGACACCCTGGCCAAGTTCGAGAAGGAATCCGGCATCAAGGTGGTCTACGACGTCTACGACAGCAACGAGACCCTGGAAGCCAAGCTGCTGGCCGGCCAGTCGGGCTACGACATCGTGGTGCCGTCGAACAACTTCCTCGCCAAGCAGATCAAGGCCAAGGTCTACCAGCCGCTGGACAAGTCCAAGCTGCCGAACTGGCAGAACCTCAACAAGGATCTGCTCAAGACCCTGGAGGTCAGCGACCCGGGCAACCAATACGCCTTCCCCTACATGTGGGGCTCGATCGGCATCGGCTACAACCCGGAGAAGGTCAAGGCCGCCCTCGGCGACAACGCCCCGGTCAACTCCTGGGACCTGCTGTTCAAGCCGGAGAACATCGAGAAGCTCAAGGGCTGCGGTGTCAGCTTCCTCGACTCGCCGACCGAGATCCTGCCGATCGCCCTGCACTACCTGGGCTATCCGACCGACAGCCAGGATCCCAAGCAGCTCAAGGAAGCCGAGGCGCTGTTCCTGAAGATCCGCCCGTCGGTGACCTACTTCCACTCCTCCAAGTACATCTCCGACCTGGCCAACGGCAACATCTGCGTGGCGGTGGGCTACTCGGGCGACGTCTACCAGGCCAAGTCGCGCGCCGAAGAGGCCGGCGGCAAGGTCAAGGTGTCCTACAACATTCCCAAGGAAGGCGCCGGCACCTTCTTCGACATGGTGGCCATCCCCGCCGATGCCAAGAACCCCGAGGCCGCCCACGCCTTCATGAACTTCCTGATGAAGCCGGAGATCATGGCCGAGATCACCGACGTCGTGCAGTTCCCCAACGGCAACGCCGCGGCGACCCCGCTGGTGGCCGAGGCGATCCGCACCGACCCGGGCATCTACCCGAGCGACGAGGTCATGAAGAAGCTGTACACCACCGTCGACCTGCCGGCCAAGGTGCAACGCGACATGACCCGCAGCTGGACCAAGATCAAGTCGGGACAGTAAGACCACGCGCCGTTCCGGGGCGCCGGCGCTGCCGGCGCCCCGGACGTGCAGCACCGACCAGCGAGGTCTGCCGGTCACCCTTCCTGTCTGCCGCGCGTCACGCTTTCCGGCGCTGACCGAACAACACGAGGAGCCGACCATGCAGCCCACCCTCCCCCTCCTGCCGACCCTGTTCGCCGGTCTGCTGCTCGGTGCACCGGCCCTGGCCGCGCCCAGCGTGCACATCTACAACTGGTCGGACTACATCGGCGAGAACACCCTCGAGCAGTTCCAGGCCGAGACCGGCATAGTCCCGCAGTACGACGTGTTCGACTCCAACGAGACCCTCGAAGGCAAGCTGCTCGCCGGCAACAGCGGCTACGACGTGGTGGTGCCCTCCAACCACTTCCTCGGCAAGCAGATCCGCGCCGGCGCCTTCCAGAAGCTCGACCGCAGCCTGCTGTCCAACTGGAACAATCTCGATCCCGGGCTGATGCAGCAGCTGGAGCGCAACGATCCCGGCAACCAGTACGCCGTGCCCTACCTGTGGGGCACCAACGGCATCGGCTACAACGTCGAGAAGGTCAGGGAAGTGCTCGGCGTCGAGCGCATCGACTCCTGGGCGGTGCTGTTCGAGCCGGAGAACATCGCCAAGCTGTCCGCCTGCGGCGTGGCCTTCCTCGATTCGGCCGACGAGATGATCCCGGCCATGCTCAACTACCTGGGTCTCGATCCCAACAGCCACGACCCCGCGGACTACGCCAGGGCCGAGGCCCGGCTGCTGGCCATCCGTCCCTACGTGACCTACTTCCACTCCTCGAAGTACATCGCCGACCTGGCCAACGGCGACATCTGCGTGGCCGCCGGCTACTCCGGCGACGTGCTGCAGGCGGCCGAGCGCGCCGAGGAGGCTGGCAAGGACATCGAGATCGCCTACAGCATCCCCCGCGAGGGCGCCAACCTGTGGTTCGACATGCTGGCCATCCCCGCCGATGCCAGGAACGTGCGCGAGGCGCACCGCTTCATCGACTACCTGCTGGAGCCGGCGGTGATCGCCACGATCAGCGAGCATGTCGGCTACGCCAATCCCAACCGCAAGGCCGGCGCCCTGATGGATCCGCAGGTGCGTGGCGACAGTTCCGTCTATCCGCCGCAAGAAGTGCTGGATCGGCTCTTTGTTTCTGCCGAATTGCCCGCTAATGTGCAGCGCCTCATGACCCGTAGCTGGACGCGCATCAAGTCCGGCCGATGACACCATTCAACCGCCCCGGCCAGATGGCCGGGATACCCAGCCTGGGGAGTATTAGATGGCGATAGCCTCCGGTGCCTACAAGAAAGCCCTGACCGGCGTCCAGCAAGCCAAGGAAGTTCTGGTCAGGATCGACCGGGTGACCAAGAAGTTCGACGAGACGGTCGCGGTGGACGATGTGTCGCTGACCATCAACAAGGGCGAGATCTTCGCCCTGCTCGGCGGCTCGGGCTCCGGCAAGTCGACCCTGCTGCGCATGCTCGCCGGCTTCGAACGACCCACCGAAGGGCGCATCTTCCTGGACGGCCAGGACATCACCGACCTGCCGCCCTACGAGCGGCCGATCAACATGATGTTCCAGTCCTACGCGCTGTTCCCGCACATGAGCGTGGAGCAGAACATCGCCTTCGGCCTCAAGCAGGACGGCCTGCCCAAGGCCGAGATCGACGCGCGCGTGGCCGAGATGCTCAAGCTGGTGCACATGACCCAGTACGCCCGGCGCAAGCCGCACCAGCTGTCCGGCGGCCAGCGCCAGCGCGTGGCGCTGGCCCGTTCGCTGGCGAAGAGGCCCAAGCTGCTGCTGCTCGACGAACCGATGGGCGCGCTGGACAAGAAGCTGCGCTCGCAGATGCAGCTGGAGCTGGTGGAGATCATCGAGCGGGTCGGGGTGACCTGCGTGATGGTCACCCACGACCAGGAAGAGGCCATGACCATGGCCCAGCGCATCGCCATCATGAATCTCGGCTGGATCGCCCAGGTCGGCACGCCGATGGACATCTACGAGACCCCGGCCAGCCGCCTGGTCTGCGAGTTCATCGGCAACGTCAACCTGTTCGACGGCGAGCTGGTCGAGGACGACGCCGGCCACGCCAAGATCGCCTGCCCGCAGCTGGAGCGGCCGATCTACGTCGGCCACGGCATCTCCACCCGCGCCGAGGACAAGCGCGTCACCTATGCCCTGCGTCCGGAAAAGCTGCTGCTCAGCACGCAGAAGCCGGAGCTGGAGCATGCCGACTGCAACTGGTCGACCGGCAAGGTGCACGACATCGCCTACCTCGGCGGTCATTCGGTGTACTACGTCGAGCTGCCCTCGGGGCTGGTCGTCCAGGCGTTCATGGCCAACTCCGAGCGCCACGGCAAGCGTCCGACCTGGGACGACCAGGTCTACCTGTACTGGCTCGACGACAGCGGCGTGGTGCTGCAGTCATGAATGTGCTCAAGCGCCTGCTCTCCGGCCGTCACCTGGTCATCGGCGTCCCGTTCTTCTGGCTGCTGCTGTTCTTCATGCTGCCATTCGCCATCGTGGTGAAGATCAGCTTCGCCGAAGTCGACGTGGCCATCCCGCCGTACACCGAGATCGTCACCTGGGCCGACAACCAGCTGACCGTGCTGCTCAACCTCGGCAACTACGTGTTCCTCACCGAGGACGAGCTGTACCTGGCCGCCTACCTCGGCTCGCTGAAGATCGCCACCATCAGCACCCTGCTGTGCCTGCTGATCGGCTACCCGATGGCCTACGCCATCAGCCGCGCCAGCAAGGAGATGCAGACGGTGTGGCTGCTGCTGATCATGATGCCGACCTGGACCGCGATCCTGATCCGCGTCTACGCCTGGATGGGCATCCTCAGCAACAACGGCCTGCTCAACACCCTGCTGCAGAACCTCGGCCTGATCGACGCCCCGCTGCAGATCCTCAACACCGACCTGGCCGTGTACATCGGCATCGTCTACGCCTACCTGCCGTTCATGGTGCTGCCGCTGTACGCCAACCTGGTCAAGCACGACCCCACCCTGCTCGAGGCCGCCGCCGACCTCGGCTGCCGCCACCTGACCAGCTTCTGGAGGATCACCGTGCCGTTGTCGAAGAACGGCATCGTCGCCGGCTGCATGCTGGTGTTCATCCCGGTGGTCGGCGAGTTCGTCATTCCCGAGCTGCTCGGCGGCCCGGAAACCCTGATGATCGGCAAGGTGCTGTGGCAGGAGTTCTTCAACAACCGCGACTGGCCGGTGGCCGCCGCGCTGGCGGTAGTGATGCTGGCGATCCTGCTGGTGCCGATAATCCTGTTCAACCGGAATCAGGCCAAGGAACTGGAGGGCAAGGTATGAAGCGCTTCAGCTTCTCCGGCTGCATGCTGATCGCCGGCATGGCGTTCATCTACCTGCCGATGCTGATCCTGGTGATCTACTCGTTCAACGCCTCGCGCCTGGTGACGGTATGGGGCGGCTGGTCGCTGCACTGGTACGCCGGGCTGCTCGACAACCGCCAGCTGATGAGCGCGGTGGGCCGTTCGCTGGAGATCGCCTGCTACACGGCGATCGCCGCCACCGCGCTGGGCACCCTGGCCGCCTTCGTGCTCACCCGCATCCCGCGCTTCCGCGGCCGCACCCTGTTCGGCGGCATGGTCACCGCGCCGCTGGTGATGCCCGAGGTGATCACCGGCCTGTCGCTGCTGCTGCTGTTCGTGGCCATGGGCCAGCTGATCGGCTGGCCCGCCGAGCGCGGCCTGCTGACCATCTGGATCGCCCACACCACCTTCTGCACCGCCTACGTGGCCATAGTGGTGTCCTCGCGCCTGCGCGAGCTGGACCTGTCGATCGAGGAGGCGGCCATGGATCTCGGTGCGCGGCCGTGGAAGGTGTTCTTCCTGATCACCATCCCGATGATCGCGCCGTCGCTGGCGGCCGGGGCGATGATGTCCTTCGCCCTGTCGCTGGACGACCTGGTGCTGGCCAGCTTCGTCTCCGGTCCCGGCGCCACCACCCTGCCGATGGAGATCTTCTCCGCCGTGCGCCTGGGAGTGAAGCCGGAGATCAATGCGGTGGCCAGCCTGATCCTGCTGGTGGTGTCGCTGTTCACCTTCCTCGCCTGGTACTTCACCCGCCGCGCCGAGGAGCGCCGCAAGCGCGCCATCCTGCAGGCCATGGAGGAGACGGTGAAGGGCAGCTGACCGGCTTTCTCCCGGCCGTAACGCACAAGGGCCACCCTGCGGGGTGGCCCTTGTGCGTTTACCGGATCGAATGGCGCACCATCGCACACACCCTGGTGCGCATGGCGCACCCTACCGGGATTGCCGCCGCCTCACTCCTGCGAGAGCAGCTGCGGCAGCTGCACCGCCAGCTTGGCCGGATTCAGCGGCGCGCGGATGAAGCCGCGCTGGCGGCCGTCGGGGCCGATCAGCGCCAGGTTGCCGCTGTGGTCGACGGTGTAGTGCTGCCTGGTGGTGTCGCCGGGAATGAAGGGGATGCTCACCGCGTTGGCCAGCTGCTGGATCTGCGCCAGCTCGCCGGTCAGGCCGGTGTAGCCGGCGTTGTAGTAGCCGAGGTACTGCTTGAGCTGGGCCGGGGTGTCGCGGTGCGGATCGATGCTGACCATGGTCACCTGCAGGCGCGCCAGCGCCTCCGGCGGCAGCTGGCTCTTGAGCTGGCGCAGCTCGGCCAGGGTGGTCGGGCAGATGTCCGGGCAGAAGGTGTAGCCGAAGAACAGCAGGGTCCAGCGCCCCTTGAGCTGGTCGAGCGCCTGCGGCTGGCCGTTCTCGTCGGTGAGGCTCAGCGCCGGCAGCGCGCGGCTCTGCGGCAGCAGGATGATGCCGGCGTCGGCCAGCGCCGCCGCATCGAGCTGCGACGGCGCGTTGAGCACCTTGCTGACGGTGAGGCCGAGCACCAGGGCGATGGCGGCGACGAGGAACAGGACGGTCTTGTGGATGCGGGTCATGGACTCGGCTTCGTTGGCTAGAACGGAAGTGCCGGCAGATAGTGATCCACCAGCAGCACGATGAACAGGGCGAACAGGTAGGTAATAGAGTACTTGAAGGTCCTGATCGCGGCCTGCGGTCGGCTGTCACGGTACAGCGCCCAGGCCCAGTCGAGGAAGCGCGCGCCGAGCAGCACCGCCCCGGTCAGGTACAGCGGCCCGCTCATGTGGATGACGAAGGGCAGCAGGCTGACGGCGAACAGGATCAGGGTGTAGAGCAGGATGTGCAGCTTGGTGTAGCGCTCGCCGTGGGTCACCGGCAGCATGGGGATCTCCGCCCTGGCGTAGTCGTCCTTGCGGTGGATGGCCAGCGCCCAGAAATGCGGCGGGGTCCAGGCGAAGATGATCAGCACCAGCAGCAGCGCCTCGGCGTCCAGCCGGCCGGTCACCGCGGTCCAGCCGAGCATCGGCGGCGCCGCGCCGGCCAGGCCGCCGATGACGATGTTCTGCGGCGTGGCGCGCTTGAGGAAGCCGGTGTAGATCGCCGCATAACCGAGCAGCGAGGCCAGCGTCAGCCAGGCGGTCAGCGCGTTGGTGAAGAGCAGCAGCAGGGCCTGCCCGGCCAGCGCCAGGGCCAGGGCGAAGGCCAGCGCCGCCGCCGGCGAGACCCGCCCGGCCACCAGCGGACGCAGGCGGGTGCGCGCCATCACCGCGTCGATGCGCCGGTCGACCACGTGGTTGACCGCCGCCGCCGCGCCGGCGCACAGGCCGATGCCGAGGTTGCCGAACAACAGCACGCTCCAGGGCACGCCGCCGTCGGTGGCGAGGAACATGCCGACCAGCGCGGTGATCAGCATCAGCACCACCACCTTGGGTTTGGTCAGCTCCAGATAGTCGCGCCAGCCGGCGCGGGCCTGACGTTGCTGCACCAGTGCGCTCATGGCGTTCCCTCCCCCTCGTTGTTGTTCTTGTGCGGTTGTCCTACAGGCGCGAATAGCGCCGCAGCTCGTCGCCGCCACGGCCGATCAGGCGCAGGCCGGCCCCCTGCCTGGCCGGCGCCGCCGCGCGCAGCCGGTAGTTGACCAGCACCAGCACCAGCAGCAGGCCGGCCCCGCCGAGGTTGTGCGCCACTGCCACCGCCAGCGGCAGGTGCAGCAGCACGTTGGCCAGGCCCAGGCTGACCTGGGCGGCCAGCGCCAGCAGCAGCAGGCCGGCCAGCCCGGACAGACCACCACGGCGCAACTGCCAGGCCAGGGCCAGCAGCAGCAGGCTGACCAGCAGGGCGCCGAGGCGATGGCTCATGTGGATGGCGGTGCGCGCGTCGCTGTCGAGCTGGCCACCGAGGTAGTTGGGGCCGATGTGCTGGGTCAGGTGGAAACCGTTGGCGAAGTCCATCGCCGGCCACCACTGGCCATGGCAGGTGGGCAGGTCGACGCAGGCCACCGCCGCGTAGTTGCTGCTCACCCAGCCGCCGAGGGCGATCTGGCCGATTACCGCGAGCAGCGCCAGTCCCGCCAGCGCGCGCAGGCGCGGCAGCACGCCGGGCAGCGGCGGCAGCGCGCCGGACAGGCGCAGAGTCAGCAGGAACAGCAGGCCGAGGGTGGCGAAGCCGCCGAGCAGGTGCGCGGTGACCACCTGCGGCCACAGCTTGAGGGTCACCGTCCACATGCCGAAGGCCGCCTGCAGCAGCACCAGCGCCAGCAGGGCCAGCGGCAGCCTGAGCGGCTGGCCGGCGCGGTCGCGCCGGCGCACGGCCTGGATCGCGAGGACGAGGATCAGCAGGCCGAGACTGCCGGCGAAGTAGCGGTGGACCATCTCGTTCCAGCCCTTCTCCGCCTCCACCGGGGCGTCCGGGAAATGCCGCTCGGCATGGGCGAGCTGTTCGGCGCTCTGCGGCACGCCGAGGAAGCCGTAGCAGCCCGGCCAGTCCGGGCAGCCGAGGCCGGCGTGGGTCAGGCGGGTATAGGCGCCGAGCATCACCACCAGCAGGGCCAGCAGCGTGGCGCAGAGGGCGAGCCGGTAGCCCGGTCTTCTTGTGCTTGTCGCCATGGCAGATCCTCCCCCCGGATTCCTGCACAGCTGGTCGAAGTCACTCCTGTCTTTGACTCTAGCAGTCCTCCGGCAGGCTGCCCGGCGCTCAGCCGATCTGCGAGATCTTCAGCAGGTGGCGCAGGTCGTCGAGGATATGTTTGCCGTCGCTGCCGACCCGATAGCGCAGCACCAGGTTGCCGTGCGGGTCGACGATCCACAGCTGCGCACCGTCCTGCGGGTAGCGCTCGACATCCAGGCCCAGGCGCTGCAGCTGCGGGTAGGCGGCGCGCAGCTCGGCGTCGTAGTCGACCGGCAGCGCCGCGCCATGGGCGAGGACATGGCCGGCGCGCGGCGCCTCGCGATTGAGGCCGATATGGATCTGCCGCGCCAGGTAGACCAGCGCCCGGCAATCCGCCGCGCAGTCGTCGGCGCTGGTCACCAGCAGCACCCACCGGCGCGGCTCGTCGCCCGCCTGGATGTCCCAGCTGCCGGCCACGCCGAGGTCGGCCGGCGTCTGCCCGGTAGCGATCAGCTCGCCGTGATAGCTGCGGGCCTGCGGCACCCAGAACTGCCAGCGATACATGGCGCTGGCCAGCAGCATCGGCCCGATCACCACGGCCAGCAGGCCGAGCAGTTGCCAGCGCCCGCGACCGCGCCGCGGCAGCGGCTCAAGCGTCAGAGTGGAGCCCATCGTGCACCTCCCGTGCCTGTTTCACGCCGAACCACAGGTACATGCCGAGCAGGGTCGCCGCCAGGGCGAACCACTGCACCGCATAGCCCAGATGCTTCTCCGGCCCCGAAGCCACCACCGGCCAGTCGCCGACGTAGCTGGCCGGGCCGGGCTCGAGGCGCAGTTCGTCGGCCAGCCCGTCGCGCTCCAGCTCGCCCCACAGCGCCGGAGCCTCGACCACGTTGACCAGCCGCGGCCAGCCCTCGCCCGGGGCGCCGTCGCCGAGCAGGAAGGCGCTGCCGGGCGGCCGATAGACGCTGGCCTCCAGGCTCAGCTCGCCGACCGGGGTGTCGAACGCCGGCAGCGCCGCCCGCTGCGGCCAGGGCAGCCAGCCGCGGTTGACCAGCACCCAGCGCCCGCTCGGGCGGTCGAGAAACGGCTGCAGCAGCTCGACGCCGACCCGTCCGCCACGCTGGCGGTTGTCCAGCAGCAGGCTGTGCCCGGCGTCGAAGGTGCCGACCAGGCGCACGCGGCGGAAGGACGGATCGTCCAGCGCCGCCAGCTCGACCAGATCCACGATTGGTGCCTGGCTGCGCGCGGCCTGCTCGGCGAGCAGCTCGCGCTTCTCTCCGGCGCGCTGCAGCTGCCAGCAGCCGAGGCCGAGCAGCAGCGGCAGCAGGGCCGCGACCACCAGGGTCGGCAGCAGGCCCGGGCGGAAACGCCGGTCCCGCGGCGGGACGGCGGCAACCGACACGGCCGCACCCTCACAGCACGTAGACGAAGACGAACAGGCCGACCCAGACCACATCGACGAAGTGCCAGTACCAGCTGGCCGCCTCGAAGCCGAAGTGCTGATCCGGGGCGAAATGCCCGCGCAGGATGCGGATCAGCATCACCAGCAGCATCAGCGCGCCTATGGTGACGTGGGCGCCGTGGAAGCCGGTGAGCATGAAGAAGGTGGCGCCGTAGACGCCGGAGGCCAGGGTCAGGTCCAGCTCGGTGTAGGCGTGCACGTATTCCTCGGCCTGCAGCACCAGGAAGGCGGCGCCGAGCAGCACGGTCAGCGCCAGCCAGGCCTTGAGCGCGGTGCGCCTGTCGTGGCGCAGGGCGTGGTGGGCGAAGGTCAGGGTGAAGCTGGAGGTCACCAGCAGCACGGTGTTGATCAGCGGCAGGTGCCAGGGGTCGATGATCCCCTGCGGCGGCGGATAGGCCTTGGGGTCGGGGTTGTCGAGCAGCGGCCAGCTGAACTGGAAGTCCGGCCAGAGCATGGCGCTGACGCCCTTGTCACCCGCGCCGTCCAGCCAGGGGCCGACGAACACCCGCAGGTAGAACAGCGCGCCGAAGAAGGCGGCGAAGAACATCACCTCGGAGAAGATGAACCAGCGCATGCCCCAGCGGAACGAGCGGTCCATCTGTCCGCTGTACAGCCCGCTGCGGCTCTCGTGGATGACGTTGCCGAACCAGCCGAACAGCATGTACGCCAGCAGCAGCGCGCCGACGAAGAAGATCAGCGGGCCGGCCGAGTCGGCGCGCGCCGCCTTGAGGTCGTTGAACCAGGTGCCCAGGCCGACCACCGTCACCAGCAGGCCGATGCTGGCGATGATCGGCCACTTGCTCTGCTCGGGGACGTAGTACTGCTCGTGGCTGGCCATTGTCGCTCTCCTCGGCCGCGCCGGCAGCGCGGCCTGCTGTGCATGGGGTGCGTCCCCGTCAGTCGCCTGTGCGCTGCGCCAGCGGCGGCTTCTGCGCGGTGATGTCGAACAGCGTGTAGCCCAGGGTCAGGTGCTGCACGTCGGCCGGCAGGTCGCGGTCGACGATGAAGCGCACCGGCATCTCGATGCGCTCGCCCGGCTGCAGCACCTGCTGGGTGAAGCAGAAACACTCGGTCTTGTGGAAGAACGCCGCCGCCTTGGCCGGCGCCACGCTGGGGATGGCCTGGGCGGTCATCGCATGGTCCGTCGGGTTGTGGGCGACGAACAGCATCTGGTTGACCGCGCCGGGGTGCACCACCAGCTCGTCCTGCTGCGGGTCGAAACGCCAGGTCATCCCGGCGGCGTTGGTGGCGAGGAACTGCACGCGCACGGTGCGCGCCTCGTCCACCTGCTGGCTGCCCGTGTAGGCGCCGGCGGTCTTGCCGTTGATGCCGAAGGCCTGGCACATCACGTCGTACAGCGGCACCAGGGCGAAGCCGAAGCCGAACATGGCCACCACCACCAGCAGCAGGCGGCGGACCAGGCGGCACGTGTCGGTGCTCTCGCTCATCGCAGGCTCCTCGCGCCTCGGCCACTCAGTGCAGCCGGCTGCGCTCGTCGACTTCCGGCGGAGTCTGGAAGGTGTGGTAGGGCGCCGGCGAGGGCACCGTCCACTCCAGGCCGTGGGCGCCGTCCCAGGGCTTGTCGGCCGCCTTCGGCCCGCCGCGCACGCACTTGACGACGATGAACAGGAACAGCAGCTGGGTGGCGCCGAACAGGAAGGCGCCGACGCTGGAGACCATGTTGAAGTTGGCGAACATCAGGTTGTAGTCGGGGATGCGCCGCGGCATGCCGGCCAGGCCGACGAAGTGCATGGGGAAGAAGGCCAGGTTCATGCCGACGAAGGACAGCCAGAAATGCAGCCTGGCCAGGGTCTCGTCGTACATGTGCCCGGTCCACTTCGGCAACCAGTAGTAGGTGGAGGCGAAGATGCCGAAGATCGCTCCCGGCACCAGCACGTAGTGGAAGTGCGCCACCACGAAGTAGGTGTCGTGGTACTGGAAGTCGGCCGGGGCGATGGCCAGCATCAGCCCGGAGAAGCCGCCGATGGTGAACAGGATGACGAAGGCCACGGCGAACAGCATCGGCGCCTCGAAGGTCAGCGAGCCGCGCCACATGGTGCTCACCCAGTTGAACACCTTCACCCCGGTGGGCACGGCGATCAGCATGGTGGCGTACATGAAGAACAGCTCGCCGGTCAGCGGGATGCCCACGGTGAACATGTGGTGCGCCCAGACGATGAACGACAGGAAGGCGATGGCGCCGGTGGCGTAGACCATCGAGGTGTAGCCGAACAGCGGCTTGCGGCTGAAGGTGGGGATGATCGCGCTGACCGCGCCGAACGCGGGCAGGATCATGATGTACACCTCGGGGTGGCCGAAGAACCAGAACACGTGCTGGAACAGCACCGGGTCGCCGCCGCCGGCGGCGCTGAAGAAGCTGGTGCCGAAGTGGATGTCCATCAGCATCATGGTCACCACGCCGGCCAGCACCGGCATCACCGCGATCAGCAGGAAGGCGGTGATCAGCCAGGTCCACACGAACAGCGGCATCTGCATCAGGGTCAGCCCCGGCGCGCGCAGGTTGAGCACGGTGGCGATGACGTTGATCGCGCCCATGATCGAGCTGATGCCCATCAGGTGCACGGCGAAGATGAAGAAGGTGACGCTCTCCGGCGCGTAGGTGGTCGACAGCGGCGCGTAGAAGGTCCAGCCGAAGTTGGGGCCGCCCCCTTCCATGAACAGGGTGCTGGCGAGCAGGCCGAAGGCCGCCGGCAGCAACCAGAAGCTGAAGTTGTTCATCCGCGGCAGGGCCATGTCCGGCGCGCCGATCATCAGCGGGATCATCCAGTTGGCCAGGCCGACGAAGGCCGGCATCACCGCGCCGAACACCATGATCAGGCCGTGCATGGTGGTCATCTGGTTGAAGAACTCCGGCTGGACGATCTGCAGGCCGGGCTGGAACAGCTCGGCGCGGATCACCATCGCCATGCTGCCGCCGAACAGGAACATGGCGAAGCTGAACACCAGGTACATGGTGCCGATGTCCTTGTGGTTGGTGGTCAGCACCCAGCGCATCAGGCCCCGGGCCGGGCCGTGGGCATGACCGTGGGCGTGCGTGTCGATCACTGCGCTCATGTCCGTCACTCCTTCGCCTGCTTGAACGCCGCGATCTCCTGCGGCGTGACCATGTCACCGGTGCTGTTGCCCCAGGCATTGCGCTCGTAGGTGATGATCGCCGCCAGATCGACGTCGGAGAGCTGCTTGCCGAAGGCCGCCATGGCGGTGCCCGGCTTGCCGCCGACCACGATGGCGATGTGGCCTTCCTTCGGCCCGGTGGCGATGGCCGAGCCCTTGAGGGCCGGGAACACCGGCGGCATGCCGGCGCCGGTGGGCTGGTGACAGGCGGCGCAGGCGGTCTGGTAGGCCTGCTCGCCGCGCGCCATCAGCTCTTCCAGGGTCCATTCCTTGCCGGTCAGTTCCTTCTCCGCCAGCGCCGCGGCCTTGCGTTCGGCCAGCCAGCGGTCGAAGTCCTCGCGACTCTTCGCCTCCACCACCACCGGCATGAAACCGTGGTCCTTGCCGCACAGCTCGGTGCACTGGCCGCGGTACAGGCCGGGCTGCTCGATGCGCGTCCACGCCTCGTTGACGAAGCCGGGGATGGCGTCCTTCTTCACCGCCAGCGCCGGCACCCACCAGGAGTGGATCACGTCGGCGGCAGTGACCAGGAAGCGCACCTTGGCGCCGACCGGCACCACCAGCGGCTGGTCGACCTCCAGCAGGTAGTGCGCGTCCTTGGCCGCCCGGTTGTCGATCTGCGCCCGCGGGGTGGCGAGGTTGCTGAAGAACTCGACGTCCTGGCCCAGGTACTTGTAGTGCCACTTCCACTGGTAGCCGGTGATCTGGATGTCCAGGTCGGGTTCGGAATGGTCGTAGATGGCGATCAGCGTGCGGGTGGCCGGAACCGCCATCAGCACCAGGATGACGAAGGGCACCACGGTCCAGAGGATTTCCACCCAGGTATGCTCGTGGAACTGCGCCGGCTGCTGGCCGCGGCTGCGCCGGTGCATGAGCATCGACCAGAACATCGCGCCGAACACCACCACGCCGATGACCACGCAGATCCAGAAGATGGTCATGTGCAGGTCGAATACCGAGCGGCTGACCTCGGTGGCGCCCCGGCCCATGTTCACCGCCCACTCGGCCTGCGCCGGCAGCGATGCCAGCCCGAGCATGGCCCCCAGCCAGAAATGCGAATGTCGCAACATTCGGGGTCCCCTTATCGTTCTTCTTGTACCCGCCGGCTTCTTGCCTGCGACCAGGGGGCGCGGCCGTCTCGCGGCCAGCGCCGGTTCTCGCACCCTGCCCTGCTTGAGCAGCTGCCGGATCCCTTCAGCGCACACACAATCCGAGTATAGACAGGGTCCCCGGGCTGGCAATCGAACCGGAAATCGCGGGCGAGGCTGCAGCCGATCGGAAATTCGTTAGCTTGTTACAGGTCAATTGGCGCAACCGGCGATCTGCAACTATGTTGCGTTGCTGTCATCAACTGCCTCTGGAGTACTGCCTTCCATGAACATCGCCGCCCTGCGCGAACGCATCGACCAGGCCCTGCAGCACGAAACCGAACACGGCAGCCTGGCCACCGACCTGGCCGGCCGCATCGACGGCCTGCACCGCGCCATTCGCCTGCCCGAAGCGGATGCACCGGGGACCCTGCTGCGCTTCGTGCGCGCCTATGTCGACGAGGTGCCGGAGCTGGTGGAAGCGGCGGCCAGCGTGGCGAGCGAGGCCGGCATCGATGCGCAGATCAAGCCGGTGCTGCGCCTGGCCGAGGAGTTCTTCCTCAGCCCGCCGCCGGAGCTGGAGGGACATGAGGGCCTGGAAGCCCTGCTGGACGAGGCCTATCTGGCCCATCGCCTGGTGGAGGAGGTCAACGACCGCTACATCGCCCACTTCGGTCAGCCGCTGATTCCGCTGGACACCACGGTGGCCAACCTGGTGGCCCATGCGCTGATCGGCGAGCCGTTCGCCAACCAGCTCGATGCCGCGGTGCATCAGGCCAGCGAAGCCCTGCAGGACGAGCGGATCTTCGTCACCGAAACCGCCCAGGAGTACCGCGCGCAGCTGGCCGACCCGCAGCGCCTGGCCGCCTGGCAGACCTGGCCGTGCCTGTCGCGCCAGCTGGGCGTCGAGCTGCAGCTGACGGCCTGAACGACGCAGCGCCGCCGCAGGACGCGGCGGCGCTGCCCGGACGGTCTCAGCCGTTGAAGCGCGAGCGCGGGGTGGCCATCGGCACCAGGTCGCCGTCGAGCGGCAGGAAACGGCCGCTCTCCGCGTCGTAGGCGATGATCTCGCTGGTCTCGATGTTGTACACCCAGCCGTGGATGAACAGCTGGCCGCTGGCCACCCGTGCCGCCACCGACGGGTGGGTCAGCAGGTGGTTGAGCTGGGCCACCACGTTCTCCTCGGTGAGCAGCTCCAGGTGCTCCTGGCCGCAGTCGCAGCGGGCGAAGTTCTGCTCGACCACGGTGCGCGCCACCTCGGCATGGCGCAGCCAGCCCTTCACCGTCGGCATGCCTTCCAGCGACTGCGGGTTGAGCACCGCCTTCATCGCGCCGCAATCGGAGTGGCCGCAGATGATGATGTGGCGCACGCCCAGCGCCACCACCGCGTACTCGATGGCGGTGGACACGCCGCCGTTCATCTGGCCGTAGGGCGGCACCACGTTGCCGACGTTGCGGGTGACGAACAGGTCGCCCGGCGAGCTCTGGGTGATCAGCTCGGGAACGATGCGCGAATCGGCGCAGGTGATGAACATGGCCCGCGGGTTCTGCGCGGTGGCCAGCTTCTTGAACAACTCCTCCTGCTCGGGGAACACGTCGCGGCGGAAACGCTTGAAGCCGTCGACAATGCTGCTCAGGGCCTCGTCGGCGCTATCCATCATCTTCTTCTGCACGGGAACCTCTTTCACGGTCTGTACTCCGGGGCTTCGCACGCGCTGCCGGCTTGTGGCCGCAGGCGTTCGGTTGGCGATTGACTGTCTTAAACGACAGTCCGCGTCGGCGAAAAGTCACACTGTTTTACCCGGATATTTATCACAGGCCTTGTCACTCGCTGCGCAGGGCGTCCACCGGATGCAGGCGCGCGGCCTGGCGCGCCGGCGCCAGGCCGGCAGCAGTGCCGATCAGCGCCGCCAGCAGCAGGGCCGCAAGGAGCAGCAGCGGCTGCGGGCGCAGCGGCAGTCCGGGCATGCCCAGTTGCAAGGCACCGAGCAGCAGAGTCATCAGCAGCAGACCGAGCAGGCCGCCGGCCAGCGCCAGCAGGGTGGCCTCGGCGAGGAACAGGCCGAGCACCTGGCGCGGACTGGCGCCAAGCGCGCGCAGCAGGCCGATCTCGGCGGTGCGCTCGCCCACCGCGGTGGTCATGATGGTGAGGATGCCGACCGCGCCGACCAGCAGCGAGATGCCGCCCAGCGCCGCCACCGCGGCGCTGAGGATGGCGAGGATGCGGTCGAGGCTGGCGAGCATGTCGTCCTGGGTGGTCAGGCTGAAGTCCTCGACGCCGTGGCGCTCGACCAGCACCCGGCGGATGCCGTCGGCCAGGCGTGCGGCGCTGGTGCCGGCGCCGTACACCACGCTGATCTCCATCAGCCCCGCGCGGTTGAACAGCGCCTCGGCCCAGTCCACCGGGATGTAGGCGACATCGTCGAGGTCGAAGCCGAGCAGCTGGCCCTTCTCCGCCATCACCCCGACCACCCGGAAGCGCGTGCCGCCGATGCGCAGCGCCTCGCCCAGCGGATTGGCGCTGCCGAACAGCTCGACGCGCAGCTTGTGGCCGAGCACGGTGACCGGCGGCGAGCGACCGTCGCGCGGCGGCGGCAGAAACTGGCCGAAGGCGACGCGAAAGCGCCAGGCCTCGGCCAGCTGGTGGCCGCCGCCGATGACGTCGCTGCTGCGCTTGCGCGCGCCGGCCTGGATGTCGCCGCTGCCCTGGATCACCGGCACCACCGCCTCGACGTGCGGCAGACGGCGCAGCGCCTCGGCGTCGGCCACCGACAGCGGACGGACGCTGGCCAGCAGGCCGCCGAAACCACCGGTCTGGGTACGGCCGGGATGGATAGCGATGATCCGCGTGCCGAACTGCGAGAAGTTGTCCAGCACGTAGTGGCGCAGGCCCTCGCCGATGGCGGTGAGCAGCGCCACCGCGGCGATGCCGATGGCCACGCCGAGCATCGTCAGCAGGCTGCGCAGCGGCCGGCTGGTCAGCGCCGAGCCGGTCAGTTGCAGGCCGTCCTGCCAACGCATCAGCGCGCTCCCGGCGGGCGCAGCGCCTGCACCGGCGGCAGGCGCGCCGCCTGCGCCGCCGGCAGCCAGGCGAACAGCACGGCGGTGGCCAGGGCCAGCAGCAGCGCACCGAGCCGCGCCCACAGCGGCGCGCGCAGCGGGACCTCCCAGAGCAGACGCGCGATCCACAGCAGCAGCTCGCCGAGCAGCAACCCGGCCAGCGCGCCGAGCAGGGCGAGCAGCAGCGCCTCGCCGACGAACAGGCCGTGCACCTGCCGCGGCGTGGCACCGAGGGCCTTGAGCAGGCCGATCTCGGCGGTGCGCTGGCTGACCGCGATCCAGGTGACGTTCATGATCAGCACGCCGGCCACCAGCAGGCTGATCGCGGCGATGCCGGCCAGGGCCATGGCCAGGGCGCCGAGGATGTCGTCGAAGGCGGCGAGCATCGAGTCCTGGCTGATCAGGGTGACGTCCTCCTCGCCCTCGTGGCGTTCGCGGAGCAGCGCGAGGATCTGCCGCTTGCCGCTGTCCAGCAGCAGCGGACCGCGCACTTCGGCGAACACGCGGAACAGCCCCTCGCGGTCGAACAGCGCCTGGGCGCTGGCCACCGGGATGATCAGCAGCTCGGCGAAGTCCATGCCCAGCGACTCGCCGCGCTCCTCGAGCAGGCCGATCACCCGGAAGCGGCGGTCGCCGGCACGCAGCCACTCGCCCAGCGCCGGGCGCTCGGCGAACAGCTCGCGACGCAGCTTGGCACCGATCAGGCAGACCGCCTCGGCCTGGCCAAAGGGCAGCGGCGGCAGCGGCTGTCCCTGACTGACCTGCAGCTGGCGGATGGCGAAGAACTCGCGGCTGGTGCCGAGCACCAGGGCCTCGCGGCGGCGGCCGCCGGCGCTGACCTCCAGCTGACCGGCCTGCAGCGGGGCGACCCGGCGCACCGCGGGCAGGCGGGCGATGGCCTCGGCGTCCTGCAGGGTCAGGTCGCGCGGCGCCAGGCCGGTGAGCGGCGGCACGCCGCCGGTGGTCTCCTTGCGCCCGGGCAGGACGATCAGGGTGTTGCGCCCGAGCAGCGAGAACTCGGCAAGCACGAAGCCGCGGGCGCCCTCGGCCAGGCCGGTGAGCAGGGTGACCGCCAGCACGCCGATGCCGATCGCCAGCAGCAGCATCAGGCTGCGCCGGCGATGCCCGCGCAGGGCGTCCAGGCACAGGCACAGAGCGTCGGCCGGACGCATCAGACCGCTCCGCCCTGCCGGCGGTCGCTGATGATCCGCCCGTCGCGCATGCCCAGGCTGCGCCGGGCGCGGGCGCCCAGGGCCGCGTCGTGGGTGACGATCAGCAGGGTCAGGCCTTCGCGGTTGAGTTCCTCGAGCAGCTCCACCACCTCGGCGCCGGAGTGGCTGTCGAGGTTGCCGGTCGGCTCGTCGGCCAGCAACAACGCCGGCAGCATGACCATCGCCCGGGCGATCGCCACGCGCTGGCGCTGGCCGCCGGACAGCTCGCCGGGACGGTGCGCCATCCGGTCGCCCAGGCTCAGCCGCTCGACCAGCCGAGCACTGCGCCGGCGCCGCTCGGCGGGCTCGATGCCGGCCAGCAGCATCGGCAGCTCGATGTTCTCCAGGGCGGTGAGGCGCGGGATCAGGTGGTAGGACTGGAACACGAAGCCGATGTGGCGGCTGCGCAGCGCCGCGCGGCGGACCTCGTCGAGCGCCGCGGTCGGCTCGCCGTCCAGCCAGTATTCGCCGGCGTCCGGCACATCCAGCAGGCCCAGCACGTTGAGCAGAGTCGACTTGCCGGAACCGGACGGCCCCATCACCGACAGGTACTCGCCGGCGGCGATGTCCAGATCCACCGCCTCCAGCCCCATCACCCGCTGCTCGCCGAGGTGGAAGCAGCGCGTCACCCCGCGCAGGCGGATCATGGCGGCGGCACGCCATTGCGGGGAGTCACCGCCACCCCGTCGCCCAGCCCCTCCTGCTCCAGGCTGGCGAGGATGCGCGCGCCCTCCTCAAGGCCGGCGCGCACCTCGGTCCAGCGCCAGTTGGCCAGCCCGGTCTGCACCTCCACCGCGCGCAGCACGCCACGCGCGGCGTCGTAGCGCAGCACCTGCCGGCCGTCGAGCAGGCTCTCGCTGGGGATGCGCAACACCGAATCTCGCTGCTCGAGGAGGATCTCGACGTCGGCGCTGTAGCCGGTGAGCAGGGCGAGTTGCGGCGGCGGCGCGCGGAAACGCACCTCGATGTCGACGGTGCGCGCCTGCTTTTCCAGCTCGCGCACGAAGGGCGCGATGCGGCTGACCGTGCCGGCGAAGGACTGGCCGCGGAAGGCATCCAGGCTGATGCGCACCGGCATGCCGAGCGCCACGCGGGCGGCCTCCACCTCGTCGATCGGCGCCTCGACGTACAGGCAGCTGTCGTCGATCAGATCCACCGCCGGTGGCGTGGGGATGCCCGGAGGCGAGGGGGTGACGAACTCGCCGACCTCGCCGTTGATCTCCGCGACTATGCCGGCGAAGGGCGCCCGCAGGGTCTTCTGGTCGAGCAGCGCGCGCTGCAGGGCCACAGCCGCCTCGGCTTCGGCGACCTGCGCGGCAGCCGCCTCGCACTGCAGGGCGGACAATCGCGCCTGGGTCTGCGCGCGGTCGAGCAGATCGGCCGCCGCCAGGCGGCGCTCGGCGAGGCGGCGCAGACGGGCCACCTCGCGGCCGTCCAGCTCGGCCTGGGCGCACTGGCGTACGCGCGCATTGCGCTGCAGGAGCAGGCGCGCCTCGGCCTCGGCCAAACGTGCCTGCTGGTCGTCCTGGCGCAGGCGCATCAGTACCTGACCGGCCTGCACCCGCTCGCCCTCCGCCACCAGGCGCTCGGCCACCGGCGCACCGAGATTGAACGACAGCTGCGAGCGACGACAGGCCTTGAGGGTACCGGCGCGGCTGTTGGCCACCAGGCTCTCCACCGGCCCGCGCTGCACGGTCAGCAGCGTCACCGGCAGCGGCTGCGGCCGCTGCCACCACCACAGCAGGGCGCCCAGCGTCAGCAGCAGCGCCGCCGCAATCAAGCCCTTGCGCATGCCTGGCTCCCGGTCCGCGTATCCCTTTCAGGGTAGCCCGCGCGCATGGCGCCGCCGCCCAAGGCGCGGAATAATGCCGGCCCGACTCCCCGACTAGGACAGCCCCGTGACCCAGTCCACCCCCCATATCCGCCGCGAACAGTTCGACGACCTGCCCTGCTGGCGGGTCCGGACCGCCAACGCCGACCTGCTGATCGCCGAACAGGGCGCGCAGATCCTCAGCTATCGGCAGGGCGACGAGCCGCCGCTGATCTGGCTCAGCGAACAGGCCCGCGGCCTGCGCGGCCAGTCGGTGCGCGGTGGCGTGCCGGTATGCTGGCCATGGTTCGGCGACCTCGCGCGCAATCCCGCCGCCCTGCTCGCCCAGTATCGTGGCGAGGCCGCACCCTTCCATGGCCTGGTGCGCAACCTGCCGTGGGAATGCCGGGAAAGCGTGATCGACGGCGACGAGGCGCGTCTGCTGTTCGCCTGCCCGCAGGCGGAAAGCGGTCTGCCCGACTGGCCCCATGCCGTCGATGTGGAACTGGAGATCCGTCTTGGTGACCGTCTGCAGCTGCAACTGCGCAGCCACAACCGCGGCCAGCGTCCGGTCTGGCTCAGTCAGGCCCTGCACAGCTATTTCGCCGTCAGCGATATCCACAAGGTGAGCATCGCGGGGCTGGACGGCTCACGCTACATCGAAACCCTCGACGGCTGGCGCGAGTACCGCCAGGCAGGCCCGCTGCAGTTCGCCGGAGAAACCGACCGCATCTACCTGGACCTGCCGCCGCGTCTGGAGCTACGGGATACCGGCTGGCAGCGGCGCATCTGCCTGCAAAGCCGTAGCTCGCGTTCGGCCGTGCTGTGGAACCCGTGGATCGACAAGGCACAGCGCCTGTCGCAATTCGCTGAGGATGCCTGGCAGCGCATGCTGTGCATCGAAACCGCCAACGTGCTGGACGACTGCGTGCAACTGGCCGGCGGCGAGAGTCACAGCCTGGAGCTGTGCCTGTGGGGCGAGCCGCTGAGTTCACAAGGCTGAGGTGTACGTCAAGCCCCGACCCGTTCGGGGCTTTTCCGTGTCTGTGGAAAGTTTCTGGCGCGAAAAGACGAAACCCCGACCAGCGTGGCTGGTCGGGGTTTCTGTGTAGGTGCTTGACGATGACCTACTCTCACATGGGGAAGCCCCACACTACCATCGGCGATGCGTCGTTTCACTGCTGAGTTCGGGATGGGATCAGGTGGTTCCAACGCTCTATGGTCGTCAAGCAATTCGGTTGGGGCATCGCCATGGCGCTACCCCGAATTGGGCAAGTGATAGTGTATCAGATTCGGTAATTTGCGGTTCTGCAAGCTTTCGGCCTGTCGCACCCACTGTGATCCTGGGATCGCAGATTGTTTGGGTGTTATATGGTCAAGCCTCACGGGCAATTAGTACTGGTTAGCTCAACGCCTCACAA